>CALYOC010000011.1 GCA_945227095.1 uncultured Clostridia bacterium | reverse complement strand
AGGTGTATAAAGTACTCGACGAGGGGAAAACGAAAATTTAATTCTTTATAACCGGCCGCACGGACAGCAATGTGATAATTGAATTTAAAGCACCCGACAGCGTAGTCGGAAATTTCGTAAATGTAAGGGTAATTGACGCGTTGACATGGATTGTCAAAGGCGAAATTATATAATATTTTTTAAGGAGAAATACAATGGCAGATATTTTACAACTCACAAGAGAACTTGGCGTAGCAATTCAAAAGGATGAGCGTTATACCGCTCTTGAACAGGCTAAGAAGAAAAACGACGAGGACGCCGTGCTTCAGGATAAGATAGGACAGCTCAATATCCTTGTTATGAACTTCAATCAGGAAATGGGCAAGCCCGACGCCGAGAAGGACAAGGAAAAGATTGAAAAGCTCAACAATGATTATGCCGCTTTGTATAACGAGATTATGGCAAATGAAAATATGAGCGCATACCAAAAGGCACAGCAGGAGCTTGAAGCGCTTGCAAATGAGATTAACTCAATTCTCGCTATGAGCCTTAACGGAGAGGACCCGCTCACCTGTGACCCCAACGCGCAGGATTGCACTCACGACTGTTCAACCTGCGGCGGCTGTCACTAATTCCGAGAGATTTTTCGGGTAATATTTCGCCGCGGTGAATTACCCGGACAGATTATGTTATTTAGAGGTGTGTAATATGGCTGAATTGTCACCGATGATGAAGCAGTATTTTCAGATTAAAAAGGATTATCCCAATGCAATTCTTATGTTTCGCTTGGGTGATTTTTACGAGATGTTTTTTGAAGACGCAAAAATTGCGTCCAAAGAACTTGAACTCGTGCTCACCGGTAGAGATTGCGGTCAGGAGGAGCGCGCCCCGATGTGCGGAGTGCCGTTTCACAGTGCCGACAGTTATATTGCGCGCCTTGTTTCCAGGGGATATAAGGTGGCTATCTGCGAGCAGACGGAGGATCCCGCCAAGGCAAAGGGTATAGTTAAGCGCGATGTCATTCGCATAGTCACACCCGCCACAGCCTTTGACAGCAGTATGCTTGATGAGGGAAAGAACAATTATTTGGGAAGTGTTTATCTCGGCGGTAAAGATATCGGCGTATGCTTTGTTGATATTTCAACCGGCGCGATTCACGCGGCTCATTTGAGCGGAAGGTCTGTGGGAATAATCCATGTGGACGCGCGCACAGGCGTTTTGCCCCCGTCGATGATTCTCACCGTTGCAGCCGCCGCAGGCAGACAGGTAAAGGTGTTCGCGCAGAGCAGACCGGAGTGCATTGTAAATGTAAGGGGTGCGGAGGATTACGATACCGCAGCGTTTAAGAGTAAGATACTCGCGCAGTTTCCCGGCAGCGCTTCGGCACAGCAGTTACAGGACGAGAGCGTGATAAACGCCGTCGGAATATCTCTTGAATACCTTGAACAAACGCAGAAAACCAATGTTTGCAATATCGGTCAGCTTGACATATACACCGAGAGTCAGTTTATGAAGCTTGACGCGAGCACGCGGCGCAACCTCGAACTTTGCGAGAGTATGCGTTCGGGTGAAAAGCGCGGCAGTCTGCTCTGGGTACTTGACAAGACGGGAACCGCTATGGGCAAGCGAATGCTTCGCTCATGGATTGAAAAGCCCTTGGTAAATGCCGCGCAGATAAATAAGCGTGCAAATGCCGTCGAGGAGCTTTTTAAAGATGTAATTAAGCGCTCCGAGATAAAGGAGAATTTGTCGGGAATCCTCGATTTAGAGAGGATAATTTCCCGAATTGCTTACAAAACGGCGAATGCCAAGGAGCTTCGCGCACTTTCCGGCGCTCTGGGACAGGTGCCGGCACTGAGGGATTTACTCAAAGACAGTAAATGTGAATTTCTCAAATCGTGTTACACGGATATGGACCCTGTCGAGGATATTAAAAACCTAATTGACAGCGCTATTGTTGAGGAGCCGCCTTTTTCCGTCAGAGAGGGCGGTATGATAAGGGCAGGCTTTAACAGCTCTCTCGATGAATTAAACGACATAATGAAAAATGCCTCGTCGTATCTTGAGGATATTGAGAAGCGGGAGAGGGAGAGCACCGGAATCAAAAAGCTGCGAATCGGCTATAACAAGGTTTACGGATATTACATAGAAGTCACCAATTCATTTAAAGAGCTTGTACCGGAAACCTATATCAGAAAGCAAACTCTCACAAATTGTGAAAGATATATAACGGACGAACTAAAACAACTTGAAAATAAGATATTATCTGCTCGCGAGAGGGCGGTTGTACTTGAAAATGAAATTTTCTGTGCCGTCAGGGACAAGGCGGCGCAGGAGATAGCGAGAATACAGCGCACCGCGGACAGTATTGCGCGTGCGGACGCGGTGTATTCATTGGCGCAGGTTGCGGCAGCCAATGATTTTGTAAGACCTGATGTGGACGAGAGTGATATTATCGAAATCAGGGACGGCAGACACCCGGTGGTAGAGCAAATGGCAAAGGACTCTCCGTTTGTTCCGAACGACGCGCTTTTGGATTGCTCGGACAACCGTGTCGCGATTATCACCGGGCCCAATATGGCGGGTAAGTCAACCTTTATGCGACAGGTAGCGGTAATTACGCTTATGGCGCAGGTGGGTTCATTTGTGCCGGCTTCTAAGGCGCATATCGGAATTGTTGACAGTATTTTCACCAGGGTGGGCGCTTCGGATGACTTGGCTTCGGGACAATCAACCTTTATGGTGGAAATGAACGAGGTCGCCAACATTCTCAAAAACGCAACCGACAAGAGCCTGATTATTTATGATGAAATCGGCAGGGGTACTTCGACCTTTGACGGTATGAGTATTGCCCGCGCCGTTTTGGAATATACGGCGGATAAAAAGAGCATAGGTGCAAAAACACTTTTTGCCACTCATTATCACGAGTTGACTGTGCTTGAGCAGGAGTGCCGCGGAGTGAAGAATTACAACATCGCGGTCAAAAAGAGAGGAAACGATATTACATTTCTTCGCCGCATTGTGCCGGGCGGAACTGACGACAGCTACGGAATAGATGTCGCTTCCCTGGCGGGAGTGCCCGCGCCGGTTATCAAGAGGGCAAAGGAAGTGCTCGGCGAACTTGAAAGCTCCTCTGCACCGCGCGTTATTATCAAGGCGCAGGAGCCTGCGGAGAATGAGCAAATGAGCTTTGGCAGCGGTTTGGGTGAAGAGATAGTAAATAAACTTAAATTGATAGATGTCAACACCTTAACTCCCATTGAGGCGCTCTCCGAGCTTTATAAGCTCGTAAGCAGAGCAAAGGAACTTTAATTATATCTGAAAGAAGGTGTCAATGTGAAAAAAATAGCGGTTATGTCAAAGCATATGGCAAATCTTATTGCCGCCGGCGAGGTCGTGGAAAGACCTGCCAATGTGGTAAAGGAGCTTATGGAAAACAGCATTGACGCCGGCGCTTCAAAAATCACCGTCGAGATAAAAAACGGCGGCAAGAGCTACATACGCATAACGGACAACGGCAGCGGAATAGGCAAGGAGGACTTGCCGCTGGCCTTTGTCAGTCACGCCACGAGTAAGATTAAAAGTGAGGACGATTTGGAGTCAATAGCAACTCTCGGCTTTAGAGGAGAGGCGCTCGCTTCAATATGCGCCGTATCGCATATGGAGGTTTTGACAAGAGCGGAGGACGAAGCCGTGGGAACATCGTATGTCATCTCCGGCGGAAAGGTGCTCGGTGTAAACGACGCAGGGTGTCCGCAGGGCACGACAATGATTGTGCGGGATTTATTTTACAACACCCCTGCGAGAATGAAGTTTTTGAAAAAAGATGTCAGCGAAGCGAATAAGATTGCTTCGATTGTAGATAATATTGCTCTCTCACACCCCGAGGTGGCGGTAAACTTTATCCGCGAGGGTAAGAATGTATTGTCCACATCGGGCGACGGAAATCTTAAAAATGCCGTTTTCAGCATTTTCGGCAAGGAGTTTTTCGATTCGCTGATTGAATTGGATTATGAACTGTCGAATATACGCGTTTGGGGTTTTATCTCAAAGCCCACCGCCTGTAAGCCGAACAGAAGTATGCAGCACTTCTTTGTCAGCGGCAGGCAGGTGAAGTCGGTGACCGCTATGGCGGCGCTCGACGAAGCGTATAAAAATTCCGTTATGGTCGGAAAGGTGCCGGCGTGTGTTTTGCACATTGATGTAGATTCGCGTTTTGTAGATGTAAATGTCCACCCGGCAAAGACCGAGGTGCGCTTTCAAAATGATAAGAGTGTGTATGACGCGGTGTATTACGCGGCTAAAAACGCGCTTTCGGAAAAGGACGGCACCAACACCTTGAAGTTTAATACAAAGCCGAATCCGCAGGCGTTTTTTAAGGAGCAGGAGGCGGCGCAAATTATTTTTTCAACCGCAACGAGAGCGAAAAACAAAGAGGATTTTTGGCAGAGAAAAAGCGCTTTTGAGTATAAGTCGGAGCGTTCCCCGTCGGTAGCGGCGAGCGAGAAATTTTCTTATGACGGTGAGGATAATTCCGAGCTTTTGTTTGGCGGGGCAAATGCCGCCGAGAACGCACCGGAAGTGTCACGGCCGGAAATGCCTTCCGTAGGCACCGCGCTTATTGAGGAGAAAGTGCCTGTCGCCGAGTGCGAGGCAGAGGAAGCCTTACCTGTCAGCGAAGATGCGTCGGTGAAGTTTACCGCTCAAAAGCAAGAGGATTCCGTGCGCGTAGTGGGTGAAATTTTTAAGACATATATTATCGCTCAAAGGGGAGACGAGGTGCTTTTTATTGACAAGCACGCGGCCCACGAGCGTATGATTTTTGAACGATTGAAGCGCGAGGAGCATTCACAGGCGCAAATGCTTCTCAACCCTGTTTGCGTGACTTTGAACAAGGAGTATTATCAGGCGATTACCGACAACACCGAACGCCTGGAGGAAATGGGCTTTATCGTCGAGGACTTTGGAGCCGGAAGCGTGAGAGTGCTCGGTTATCCTGTCATTGTGGACAGCGGTTCAATTTCCGCCGTCGTTGAGGAGACGGCGAAGTATTTGGCGGAGAACAGGAATGATTTAAACAGCGAGTTTGTAGATTGGCTGTATCACAATATAGCGTGCCGCGAAGCAATCAAGGCGGGCAAGAGCTCGTCACCCGCTGAAATGGAGGATTTTGTCACGAAGCTGTTGTCTATGCCGGAGATTCGCTATTGTCCGCACGGCAGACCGGTTATGATAAGTATGACAAAGTATGAATTTGAAAAGCAGTTCGGCAGGGTGCAGTGATGGAAAAAATCAGAGTTATAGCCATTGTCGGACCCACCGCGTCGGGAAAGACCGACTTGGCGGTGGAATTGGCTTTGAAGTACGGCGGAGAGGTCGTATGCGCCGACAGTATGCAGATTTATAAATATCTCAATATTGCCACGGCGAAGCCCACCGAGGCTGAAATGCGCGGAGTGCCGCATCATATCGTGGACTTTGTCGAACCCACAGAGAGTTATAATGTCTCGAAGTATGTTAAGCTCGCGTCGGAGACTGTCAAGGATATTCACGACAGGGGTAAATTGCCGATTGTGTGCGGAGGCACAGGACTTTTTGTGGACAGCCTTTTGGATAATATTCAGTTCACCGAAACGGGCGAGGACCACGCGTACAGGCAGGAACTTCGCCGCAGAGCGGAGAAGTATGGCGCGCAGAGCCTTTTGGACGAGCTTGCCGAGTATGACCCGGAGAGTGCAAAACGGCTTCATCCAAACAATCTCGGCAGGATAATAAGGGCTATGGAGTGCTATAAGTTAAGCGGGATTACTATTACAGAGCAAAACCGTTTGTCGCGCCTGCGTCCGAATCCGTATGAGAGCCTGTATATCGGAATAAATTTTAAAGACCGGCAAAAGCTGTATGACAGAATTGACCGCAGAGTAGATGTAATGCTTGAAAACGGACTCGTTGAGGAAGCGAAGTGGTATTTTGAGCAAAGCGGTTTTAAAACCGCCTCCTCCGCAATAGGATATAAGGAGCTAAAACCGTATTTTGAGGGCAGTATGAGTATTGAACAGGCGGTTGACAATCTCAAAAGAGCGACAAGGCGATTCGCCAAGCGGCAGTTGACCTGGTTTAGGAGAAATGAGAGTGTAAATTGGATTTATGCCGACGCGCAGGTGCCGCTGACGGTGCAGGCGCAGGAAATTATAAAGGAGAAGTTTTCGTTTTAAATTTCAGGAGAAGGTATGAAATCAAAGGGAGTAAAAATCAAATATATCTATATTGCCGTCGGTGCGTTGCTTGCAGTCTTTTTGATTTATCAGTGTTTTCAGGCGTTCTATAAGCCTGTTGAAACAATAATGGCGGTTCAGACGAGCGTTTATGACAGCGTTAACACAAAGGGCGTAGTTATCAGGGACGAGGATGTAATTTTGTCAAACGCCGCCGGTACAACGGTATCAGCCGTTTCCGACGGAGAGCGCGTGGCGAAAAATTCCGTAATTGCCAATGTTTTTTCGAGCGAGGAGCAGGCGGATAACTATCTTTCACTTGCCAAACTGAATGACAGGATAGACTATTATGAAAATTTACTCATCAGCGGCTCGTCAAATGCGAGAGAGCTCTCTCTTGTGGACTCGGAAATATCCGCGAGCGTGTATGACTATGTGGAGGGAGTACAGGGCGGCTGGATAGAGAATATGTCGGACAAATCGGAGAAGCTCACGCAGAATATAACAAACCGCCAGATACTCACGGGTGAAAATGTGGACGCAAAATCTGCGCTTGCGGACTTGTACGGCAAGCGGCAGTCATTGAAAAACAGTATCAGCGGATATTCAAGTATTAAGGCGGACGCCGCCGGGTACTATGTCGGCTTTTCGGACGGATTAGAGGATATAGTGGACCCGCAGAGCATTTCGGGATTATCCGTGTCCAATGTGCAAAGTATGCTTCAAGCGGATATGAGCAAGCAAAACGCACAAGCCGTGGGCAAGATAATCAGCGGCTTTAAGTGGTATGTCGCGTGCATTGCCGACAACTCGAAAATTTCCGCTTTGAGCGAGTCCGACACAGTCAGCGCGGTGATTGAAAACACGGCACTCGGAGAGCTCAAAATGAGGGTTGAATCCATAAACCCCGACGCCGCTTCAAGCGGCAAGTCGGTGGTAATTCTCTCTTGTGATGATATAAACGACGAAGTCTGCAAACTCAGAAAGGTCGAGGTGGAAATCCGCTTTAATTCCTACGAGGGAATCAAGGTGCCGAATTCCGCTATCCGCTCAACTTCGATTGAGAAGGATTCCGACGGAAATGAGTGTATAGTAAAATGCATTTACACCCTGTCCGCGCAGGAGATAAAGAAGAAAAAGGTCGAGGTTATCTATGAGGGGCGCGATTATGTAATCGCATCCGCAAAATCGACAAAAAGCGGATATGTAAGGCTTTATGACAATATAGTGGTAAAAGGCAGGGACTTGTATGATGGAAAGATTATTAAGTGACAAACAGCGAATAGAGCTTGTCAAGGACAACTGTAAGAGAATATCCGAGGAGGTTGCCGAGGCGGCGATTAAAAGCGGCAGGAAGCCTGAGGATGTCCGCCTTATGGCGGTGACAAAGACCGTTGAGCCGGTTTTTATAAACGCCGCGTTTGAATGTGGTATAAATCTTATGGGCGAAAATCGTGTTCAGGAGTTTTTGGGAAAAAGGGACGAACTGAATCTTGACGGAGTGGAGAAGCATTTGATAGGGCATTTGCAGAAGAATAAGGTGCGCTCCATTGTCGGAGAGGTCGATATGATTGAGTCGGTGGACTCCGTTTCTCTCGCGCAGGAGATTTCAAAGCGAAGCGCGGCAAAGGGAATTGTTACAGATGTGCTTTTAGAGGTAAATGTTGGAAATGAGGAGTCAAAGTTCGGCTTTTCTTTTGAGGAGGTCGAACAGGCTATGTATGAGATAAGCGAGCTTGAAGCCGTTCGCGTCAGAGGACTTATGTCAATACCGCCGATTTGTGATGATATTGCGCTGACGAGGAAGAATTTTGCTAAAATGTATAAACTATATGTTGACATTAGCTCTAAAATATTTAATAATATAAATATATTATCTATGGGTATGTCCGGAGATTATGTCGAAGCCATACTTGAAGGAGCAAATCTTGTCCGAGTCGGCTCGAAGATGTTCGGAAACAGAATTTACAGATAATTCAAAGGATATTCAACAGTACGCAATTATTTTTAAATAAACTAAAAATAACGGAGGCCGCAAATGAGTTTTATTGACAAAATTAAGGACATCGTAAATGTTCCCGATGATGAGTATTATGACGATACCCAGGGTTATGAAGAATATGACGAGGGAGAGTATGATTACGAGGAGCCCGTAAGGGAGAAGAAGTCCAAGCGCAAATCCCATTCGGTGGATAGTGCGAATGATTACAGCTCCTTTGCTTCGAGCTACGGCGGTGAGTCACATCATTCCTACGAGCGCTCCGGCAGAAGTGCACAGTCTGCTCAGGATCAGAACAAGGTGGTAAATATACATACAACAACTCAACTTCAGGTTGTATTGGTAAAACCCGAAAGTTTAGATGAAGCGCCCGGCATTGCCGACCACCTTAACAGCAAGCAGACCGTAGTGCTCAATTTAGAGTCAACCCAAAGGGAAATCGCGCGTAGGATAGTTGACTTTTTGCAGGGCGTAGCCTATGCCAACGGCGGAGTTATGAAGCGAGTTGCCGCGAGCACCTTTATAATCATTCCTCACAATGTAAACATAGTCGGGGATTTAATTGACGAACTTGAGAACAACGGCGTATTTTTCTAACAGCTCAAGCTTGCCGGGAAAAGCCGCGGCGGTGCTGCGCAGCCTTTAGTTAATTTTAATATTATATTTGGGAGAGAAGAACAATGTTATTACCTAATCAAATCAGAGATAACGAATTTACATACAGCAAGGGTATGTATAAGGCGGACGAAGTTGACGCATTTTTAGAGGAGGTCTATGAATCATATGACCGTACCTTCCGCGAGAATGCCGAGCTCATCAAAAAATTAGAAGTATTGGCAAACAAGGTTGAAGAATACAGAAAAGATGAGAACAGCATCGGCAGTGCGCTTATGGCGGCGCAGAGAGCCGCCGACCAGCTCACCAAGGAGGCGCAGGCAAAGGCGGACGAGTTGACAAGCCAAGCCGAGCAAAAGGCGAAGGAGCAGCTTGACGATGCCGCAGTTCAAACGGACGAATTAGTCAAGGCGGCACAGGCGCAGGCTAAATCAATCGTTGAGAACGCCAATGCAAAAGCCACGGAATTGGTTGAGCAGGCGGAGAAGGAAGCGCAAAAGGCAAAGGCTGAGTATCAGAGAAATAAGAAAATTGAAGAGGTTGCCCTCGAAGCGATGAAAAAGGAAGCGACAAAGTTCAAGAAAGAACTTATCGCGCTTTACAATACACATCTTGCTCTTATCAATGAAATCCCCGAACTCGTAACTGCCGAAGTTGAGCAGGAAGTAGCCGAGGAAGCTCCGGCGCAGGAGGAAATTCAGCAGACAACGAGCGAGCCTGAGCAGACCGAAGACGCCGAGCAGGTCGAGCAATCCGAGCCCGAGTCCGAGGAGGAAGCGGTTGAGGCGGATACCGAGCAGGAGGAATCCGATGCCGATGACGAGGCAGAGGAAGAAGTTGAAGTTGAGCCTGACGCGCCGGCAGAGGAAGAGGAAGACGAAACACATCAGCAGGAAGAGGACTCCGAGCCGCAGAGCGTTTATAAGTCATATAAGACAACAACAGTAGAGGTCGAACTTTCAAGTGAGCACTATGAAAGCGAGCAGGAGCAGGAGGAAATCGAGCTTTCCGACGAGGTTTACTCCGACCCGGCAAAGGCAGAGGTGAGTGAAGTCGAGCACCCCGAGAGAACACAGTCCTTTGAGGAGGCATTTGCCGCATTCTTCTCTGACGATGACGAGGAAGACGAGCTTGACGACTTAGACGAAATGGACAGCGATGAATCCGATGAATACAGTATGTTCTCCGATGATGATGACGAAGACTCAAGCGGATTCAGCAGATTTTTTAAGAAAAAGAAATAATTATACTAAAAGAGAACGGGACGCCCGTTCTCTTTTAGCGGTTTATTAAGCAGATAAATTTTTTTGGAGAGGACTTTAAATAAATGGATTACAATGAAACCTTAAATTTACCAAAGACAGACTTTCCTATGAGGGCGGGACTGCCCAAAAGAGAGCCGGAACTTCTGAAAAGGTGGTATGACAACGATATATACGCTCAGCTTATGAAGCGCAACGAGGGTAAACCGTTGTTCGTTCTTCACGACGGACCGCCTTATGCAAACGGAAATATACATCTCGGAACGGCTTTGAACAAATGTCTTAAGGATTTCATAGTCAGGTATAAGAATATGTCGGGATTTAAAGCGCCCTATGTTCCCGGCTGGGACACACACGGACTTCCCACCGAGCTCAAGGCGCGCAAAGAGGCGGGCATTTCGTCAAATTCTCAAATTGATGACTTGAAGCTTCGTGAAACCTGCCGTGATTTCGTTATGAGAGCTCTGGATGACCAGAGAAATCAGTTCAAGAGACTTGGCGGAATAGGTGAGTGGGATAACCCTTATATCACTTTGACGCCCGGTTTTGAAAAGAAGCAGATTGAGGTTTTTGCCGAAATGGCGGAAAAGGGCTATATATATAAAGGTATGAAGCCTGTATATTGGTGCTCGGATTGCAATACCGCATTGGCTGAGGCAGAGGTTGAGTATTCGGACGATCCCTGCTATTCAATCTATGTCAAATTTCAAGTTAAGGACGATAAGGGCAAGCTCAGCGCATTGGGCGCCGACTTGTCAAAGACATACTTCGTAATTTGGACAACTACCACCTGGACTCTGCCTGCAAACCTTGCAATATGTCTCGGACCGAGATTTGAGTATTCCTTGGTTAAGTGTGAGGACGAATATTTTGTTATGGCGACGGAGCTTGTAGATTCGGCTATGGCTGAATATGGCAAGGCTTACGAAACACTCGGTATTTTGAAGGGCAGCGAGTTTGAGTATATGACAGCCGCACTCCCCTTTATCGACAGGGACAGTCTTGTAA
>CALYOC010000010.1 GCA_945227095.1 uncultured Clostridia bacterium | reverse complement strand
CAATCCCTGGCTTTTCCACGCCGCTTCATAAAGCTTGTCATTGGCAGAATTGAATTCTTCCGTCACCTTTTGCTCGGCATTAAATGCTTTTACTATGTTTTGTCCGGCAAAAATCTCCTCTATCTGCCCATCTACCTCTCCGAGATAATTCTGTTGATTTGTAAAGTGCTTTTGGCTCTTGCCGACAATTAAACCTACTATTAGAAGTGACAGCGGAACCGATACAACGGCAATCAGCGTCATCATCGGACTTATCGACAGCATCATAACAAGTATTCCGATAAGCATTGTGACACTCGTAATAACCTGTGTGGCACTCTGATTAAGTCCCTGAGAAAGTGTATCGACATCATTCGTCACCCTCGAAAGGACCTCGCCGTACGGCACCTTGTCAAAATAATTCATCGGCAGCCGGTGTATTTTCTCGCTGATTTCCCGTCTCATTCTGTAAGTGACTTTTTGCGTTACTCCCGCCATTATAAAGCCTTGAAGCCAAGAGAGCACCGCGCTTAAAACATACAGTGTGACACAAAGCAGTAATATCCTTCCCACCGCGGCAAAGTCAATGCCTCCGCCGCCGGAAATTTTCCCGACGATTCCGGTGTAAATCTCCGTTGTCGCATTTCCGAGTATTTTAGGCCCGAAAATATTAAAAACAGTGCTTCCGACGGCGAAAACAATCACCGATACAAGTGAAAGTTTGTGCTTTCCCAAATACTGAAAAAGTTTTGAAATACTTCCCTTAAAGTCCTTCGCCTTATCCCCTCTTTTAAACTTGCCGTGCCCCTTCGGAGGTGCCTTACGGCGCTTTAAATTGTTTTGATTTTTGTTATCATTCATCGCCGATTTCCTCCTTTGAAAGTTGTGACAAGGCAATCTGCTTATAAGTTTTACAATTCTTCATCAGCTCATTGTGAGTACCGCTTCCGACTATTTTGCCCTCATCCAAAACAATAATTTTATCCGCATTCATAATTGTGCTTATGCGCTGGGCTACGATAATCACCGTACTTTCCTTCGTATATTTATTTAACTGTGCGCGAAGCGTTGAATCCGTTTTAAAATCAAGCGCGGAAAAACTGTCGTCAAAAATATATATTTCGGGGTTTTTGACAATCGCCCTCGCTATTGAAAGCCTCTGCTTTTGTCCGCCGGAGACATTCGTTCCGCCCTGTGAAATCTCACTGTTATAGCCCTCCGGCTTCGCGTCGATAAACTCGGTCGCCTGCGCTATCTCGGCGGCTCTTTTAACCTCTTGCTCGCTCGCCTGTTGCCTGCCGTAGCGAAGATTGCTGTCTATCGTTCCGTAGAAAAGAACTCCCTTTTGCGGAACATATCCTATGAGTTCACGCAGCTTGTGCTGATTTAAATCCCTGACATCTTCGCCATCGACTCTCACCGCACCGCTTGTGACATCAAAAAATCTCGGTATCAGGTTGACAACCGTCGATTTACCGCTTCCCGTTCCGCCTATTATGGCAGTTGTCTGACCGGGCTGTGCCGTAAACGATATATTTTCAAGAACGGAGTTCTCCGCTCCGGGATATTTAAACGACACGTTGTCAAACTCGACAAGTCCTCTTTTAGAGGCGTCCGGCTCGCGGACTTCCTTTTTATCGACAATGCTCGGCTTTGTAGTGACGACATCATATATACGCTTTCCCGCAACGGACGCCCTCGGAAGCATAATGCTTATCATACTTATCATTACAAACGCTATAAGTATCTGCATAGTGTACTGAATATACGCGAGCAAATCTCCGACCTGAAGTGTTCCCTTGTCAATATTGTGCGCGCCGATCCATACTATCAACACGGAAACTCCCGTCATCAATAGAGTCATCAGCGGCATCATAAGCGCCATCGTTCGGTTGATAAACAGGTTGACCTTCGTAAAATCGGTATTTGCCTTATCAAAACGCTTTTTTTCGTGTTCTTCGGTGCTGAACGCCCTTATTACCGGAAGTCCTGTCAATATTTCTCTTGTGACCTTGTTGAGCCTGTCAACAAGCTCCTGCATCTTTACAAACCGCGGCATTACGAAGATAAACATCAAGCCCACCACTAATATTATGAGCAATACCGCCACTCCGATTATCCACGACATAGACAGGTTTGTTTTAAACACCTTTATTACGGCACCTATTCCTATAAGCGGTGCATAAAGCACCATTCTTAAAAACATAACTATAACCATCTGACATTGTTGAACATCATTTGTTGACCTGGTTATCAGGGAAGCGGTTGAAAACTTGTTAAGCTCCGCGTTACTGAAGGACATAACCTTTGAGAAAATATCCGAACGCACATCTCTGCCGAACCTTGCCGCCGTGCGGCCTGAGAGCAGGGCGACAATTACTCCGCAAGTCATAATTACCAAAGCCACAAGAATCATTTTAAGCCCCTCTTTGAAAAGGTATCTCATCTGAATTTTATTGACATCTATATTCTGCGCTTTGTATTCGTTTCGCAACCATGTCTTTGCACATCCGTCGGACATAGTTTCAAACATATCACCCATTTTTTCCGAAACGGAGGCGACCAGTTTCGATTTAAGCGAATTGGGAAAAACAGCGATAATATCTGCCGCAGACGCGTCCTTATCGAGCCCGATAAATGACATCAGCTTCGACTTCTTCTGTTCACTCAATTCACCCATAGTGCCTGCTTCAAAGGGCAGTATTGAGTTTCCCGACAACTGTGTGCCCTGCGGAATAAGCTCCTTTGCACCCTCGGGGTCATTCTTCATCATATCGGTGACATAGACGAAAAATTCGGGAACTCTGAGCACATCGCTAAGGCGCGCTCTCGCCTCGGGGCTCAGTTCGCCCTTGAGACGGTAAACCTTGCTTTCTTTATCAAGGATATACTGTCCGCGGACAAATTCCTCCGTCTTACAGGAAATTGTTTTTAAACCGAATTTATCATTATTCGTCTTATAGAAAACAAAGCAAGCAATATCCAAAACATCGCTCAATTCGTCCTTTGAAAAATTTTCCTCCGTAATTTTTTCGGTTATTTTTTTAATAAGATTTTCTCTTGAAGCGTAGGGAAGTTTTTCTAAAAATGTCCATATTCCCTCAGCGGAGGAAAAATCCGCCGTATTCACAAGCCTTTTTTCAAGCGCACCGAAATCGGACATACCTGTGTTCATTTTACCTTCAAGCGCTTTAAAATCCTGCTCATCGGTCAGCTCGCTCACAGCGCTGATTACAAAATAGTACGCCATCGGTTTTTTCATCACTTCATTTAAAGCCTGTGTATTCGCGGAGCTCTTGAGTGAGTATGTGCTTCCCGAAAGCTCGTAATCACCGACAACCGCTTTCTTCTGCTCATCGGATATAAAAAGCATTATCCTTTCAAGGTCGGATTTCGAGATTTTCTGCGGCACCGTTTGCGCGTTGCCGTCGCCCTCACTGCTGACAAACGCCATCAGCTGCTCAAACTGTTCTTCCCTTACACTGTCGGGAACGCAGTCCTCGATACCGCCGTTTTGAATACCTGTGTTGATAATATCGGAGGTATAGTTCGGCAGCTTGAGGTCCGCAAACGCCTGACAGATGAGTAAAATCACTATCAGAGCAACGGGCACCACCGAAACCTTCAAATATTTCTTAACTAATTTAAACATTGATTTCCTCCCATATTTTCATTGATTTTTCTATAAGTCTGACTATTTCCTGCGTGTCCGACTCACCCATACGCAAAAAGAACTCTTCTATTTTCTTGCCGATAGAGTCCTGCGCCGTTTTACAGACCTTTTCACCCTCGTCGGTCAAGTAGATATACACCTCTCTCCGGTCATCCTTTGAATTAACGCGTTCGACAAGTCCTTTTTCTTCAAAAGCTTTTAGCATTCTCGACAACGCCGACTTGTTAATACCAAGTTCGCCGGACAGGTCTCCCGCCTTAACTCTTCCGTTTTTGTGCATAAGAACGGATATTGTCATAAGCATATTCATTTCAAAATGCTCAAACTTCAAGCCGTCCGATATAACCGGCTTCGGTTTAGCCTTGCGAAGCTTATTAACCATATTTATAAATTCACAACTTGTCATAATGTCCCCTTTCCACCGAAAAACCGATAAATCCGGTATGTTTCCCGAATTGTAAAAATAGTTATCAATGTTAACTATTATATCAGTTAACTATTTCCATATCAACCGAATTTATCCATTATTTTGTAAACAAAATGTGAACTTTCGGTGAGGAAAAGACCTCCGACGGACATAAAATAAGGTTAGTGAAAAAGAATATAATAAAGGAGTTAAAAATATGTTATCAATTTTTTTAAGAACAATTATTTTATATGTATCGGTAATAGCCGCTATGCGATTTACCGGAAAAAGACAGATAGGACAATTACAGCCTGCGGAGTTTGTGATTGCGCTGCTGATAAGCGAGGTTGCCTCAATGCCTATGGAGGACAGCGAGATCCCCTTGCTCGCCTCTCTTATCCCCATTTCGGTTTTAATTTCTCTTGAAATCATCTTCTCCGTGATAAATTTGAAAAGCTTCAGATTCAGGAAACTTTTAACAGGAAGCCCGATAATAGTTATCAATGACGGCAAACTTGACCAAAAGGCGCTCAAACGACTGCGGTTTTCACTTGAGGATTTGCTCGATACACTTCGCTTGAACGGTATTTTTGACATAAGTGAAGTTCAGTATGCAATAGTTGAGACAAACGGCGAATTATCCGTTCTCGAAAAAGCACAGAACAGACCTGCCACGGCCTCGCAGGTGACAAGCGATATAAAATCCGAGCCGATACCCTTCAGCGTGATAAATGACGGAAGGTTTATCAGGCACAATTTCAACAACGCTCACACAAGCGAAGAAAAGATTTTAAAACATCTGGGCAAAAAAGGTCTGCATCCAAAAGATATTATGCTGATGACAGCGGACTCACAGGGAAATTTCAATATAATAAAAAAGGAGTAAAACAATGAACAGAGCTTGGATAGCCGCCGGACTTCTCGTGCTGAGCCTGGGAATGTGCATATTTTCATACGGCACTCTGGTAAAAAGCTGCGACGAAATGCAGCAGACGATTAAAACAATTAAAATCAGCGCCGAAAACGGCGACGACGACACACTTCAAAAGTGCGCCGAAGACTTGAAAAAGCAATGGGGCAAAGCACTCAAATTTTTCAGTGCTATTCTTACTCACTCCCACTTTGACGACATAGACAAAAGCATAAACGATATCGGAAAAAGTGCCGGAGAAAACGACAAAAAGGCGCTCGGTGAACAATGCGATGAAGCAATATACTATTTAGAGCATTTAAAGGAAAGCGAGAGCTTTAGTTTAAAAAACATCTTTTAGTGGATTTTGTAGTATAAAAATGTATAAAAAGCGCGAAAAATATAGCGTTATTTTTATTCAAAATACACTTGCAATAATGGTTTGCGGGGGGTATAATTGCGGTATAAACAAGGTTTTAATAACCGAACCTAAAAAAGCCGAAAATGCGCTCACAAAAGATTGAGAGGTACCGATATGGATGAAATTATCAACAGAATAATCGAGGTTGAAAAAAAAGCTCAGTCAATGACGGAGCAATCAAGGCAGGGCTTGGAAACCGCAAAAAAGGATATAAAGAATAAAATAGCCAAATTGGAAAAAGAATACGCCGAAGCCGCCGAAGAGGTTCTCCAAATAACACAGGAGGAGCAACAGGCAGAGGCTCAAAGAGAAAAAGCCGAAATCGAGACCGCTTTCAAGACGGCAAACGAAAAACTTGACAACGCTTATCTCGCCGGCCGTGATAACTGGATTGAAGAAATTGTCTCACGCACAATAAACAAGTAGTTTACCGATATAAAATCCGGGAAAGGAGGAGCAGTATGACAAATGAAAAGATAAATGCCCTTGCCGCAAAAGCCCATGCGATGTACGGAAAAAGACTCAAAAGCGAAGACTACTCAAATCTTTTAGCCCTGAAAAACATCAGGGAAATCGCAGATTATCTCAAGGGCAGGACATCATATTCGAGCATATTCACCTCCACCGCAGTCAACAATGAATTGACAGAGGAACTTGTCGAATCTCTCGCAAGGGAGAGAAACGAAAGCCTTATCAGAAAAATCGGCAGCTATTCTTACTTTATCGGCGATGATTTATATAAACTGATAATATTGGAATCGGACATAAAGGTAATTCTCGGCAGCGCGCGGCTTATAGTCGCACCCACCGCAAGAGAAAACACCTATGTCACCGACGACTTCTGCAAAAAACACTCAACGCTCAATCACAAGCTACTCTACTCGGCAGAAAAGGTAAACGATTTTTCACAGGCGCTGCACGGCACCGTTTACTACAAAATGCTTTTGCCCCATATGAATGTAGTCGCCAACAAGTTCGACCTCTCTCAAATGGAGGCACAGCTTCAGGATTATACTTACAGCATATTGGAAAACCATTGTAAGAAAAACCCAAAGTCCGGCTCGGAGTTTAAAAACCTGATAAACCTCAGAGCCGACCAATTCAACATTTCACTGATATACCGCTTAAAAAAATACAGCGACAGAAGCAACGAGGACATTCAAAAACACATATACAGCAAGCACGGAACCCTGTCCGCAAAGCAGATAAACGAGCTTATTTCGTGCGAAAGCGACGAGGAATACTTAAAAATACTTAACAACACTTCCTTTGCTTCGTGCATTGACAAGGACAGCCTGGACTATATCGAAGGTGCACTTGAAAACTCGATATATAAGGTATATAAAAAATATTTAAAACAATCTACAAATCCCGACATTCAGGTCTATTCCTTCATATACTTAGTCAGAAACGAGTACCGTAACCTCGTTAAGATAATAGAGGGTAAAAAGTACAATCTGCCGGAAGATGAAATACTTAAACTGATTATCGGCTACACTCATTAACTCTCGGAATAATTTTTAAATCCGATTTACCGAAAAATCCGCCCTGCGCAGGAAAGGAGAGATTTAGTGGCAATTTCAAAAATGAAGGCCGTCAAAGTCTTCGGAACACTTGATGTGCTTGATAAATTCATTCGACATTGCTGCCTCAACGGCACCTTTGAGCCGGAGGACGCTACAAAATTCACCGAAGATTTAAAAGGATACACAAACTTAAACGAAACAAACCCCTACGCCGCAAATGTTCAAATGATTGAAGAGCTCTCCCGCGAATTTTCAATACCGCTCAACCCTATGGTGCATACAAGGTTCACTCCTATTTCCGAAAACGCGAAGGAATACTTTATGTTTTTGCACGATACCATCAAAGAAAACTTCGATAAGAGAAACGCGTTAAAAAAAGAAATAGAAATAAACCGCGCCGCGCAGGAAAATTACCAGCATTTCGTGGATTTGGACATAAATATTAAGGAATTGGAAGAAAGCGAATTTACAAAGGCGCGCTTCGGATACCTCCCGAAGAAGAGCTACGATAAGCTCACCTACGAAATATACAGCGATATCCCCTTTGCAATTTTCCTCAAGGGACAGGAAGTCAGGCACGGATATTGGGGCGTTTATTTCGCACCGAGCGACAAGATAAAGCAAGTTGACAAGGTGTTTAAAGAGCTTTCGTTTTCAAAGGCTTATGTCCCCTCCTTCGACGGTGACGCAAAAACAGCTATTGAAAAGCTCAAGGAAAAGAATGCCGACCTCGAAAAACAAATCGAACAGCTCACCTCGGATTTGGAGGAATTTACGGAGCAGGAGCAAGAGCATTACAATGACCTGTACGGTCACCTGCTCCTATTGGACAGCGGCGTCAAGCTTCGCCAAAAGGCCGCGGTAAACGAGCAGACGGGTCACTTCTTATATGTCGGGTGGCTTGAAGCCTCCGAGGAAAAAGAATTTTTAAAGCAGACAAGATATATTAAAGGTATTTTAGTTCAAAGTATAGACCCGCCAAAAGACAAGATAGATGATGTGCCGATACGCTTAAACAACAACTCTTTGTTCAGGCCGTTTGAATTCTTTGTCAAAATGTTCGGTCTGCCGAGATACAACGAGCTTGACCCCACTCCGTTTTTCGCTCTGACATATTTTCTGATGTTCGGACTTATGTTTGCCGATGTCGGTCAGGGAATTATCGTTATGATTGCCGGAGCGCTTATGTGGAAATTCAAGAAAATGGGCGTAGGTCCGATTCTCGTCCGGTGCGGTATTTCAAGCTGTATATTCGGCTTCGTATTCGGTTCGGTGTTCGGCTTCGAGCATTTGCTCGACCCTGTATGGGCGGCAACGGGAATAAAATTTTTACCGATGCACCCGTTTGAAAACACAACTACCGTACTTATCTTCGCAATCGCCGTCGGTATAGCGTTTATCTACCTCGTAATGCTATTAAACATCTACGGCAATTTCAAGCTGAAAAACTATATAGATGTCGTATTCACCGCCAATGGTATTGCCGGGATTTTACTTTACACCGGCTGTGTAATTGCAGTTATAGAATTTATGGGTAAAAAGCATTTTGCTCCCTCATGGCTGCTAATCGCCATGATAGCCGCAGGAGTTGTAATGCTGTTTATGCACGAATACCTAAAGGAAAAGAAAAAAGATAAAAATTACAAAATTAAACTCGGAAGCTATTTCTTCTCAAGCTTTATTGATGTGTTTGAAAATCTCTTATCTTTTTTCTCAAACACCGTTTCTTACCTGCGCTTGGGAGCATTTGTTCTCGTCCACGCAGGAATGATGATGGTTGTCGCCGCAATGGCCGATATAACCTCGGCGCTCGCGGTTAAAATAATTATCTATATCTTGGGTAACGCCCTCGTAATAACCCTTGAAGCACTTCTCACGGCAATTCAGGCGTTAAGACTTGAATACTACGAGATGTTCAGCCGTTTTTACTCGGGAGAAGGTCGTCCCTTTATACCCGCTCAAAGATATAGCGATAAAGAAAACTGACAATATTAAATTTTTCATTTGGAGGAAAATATTATGGTTATGAAAATTTTATTAGCTCTTTCGGTTATTATTCCCATCGTTGCAGTTGTCGCAACAGCTGTTGTCGCCGTCAAAAAACGCCTTAACGGCGCAAGCCCTAAAAAAGCGATAAAAGCAAACATTATCACCGTTGCGGCTCTCGCAGTTTGCCTTTGCTCATGCGCAATCGGCGCATTTGCGGCAGGTGCCGACAAGGGCGCGACCGACGAAGCCCCGACAACAGTTTCTGCCGAGCAGACCGAGGAAAAGACCTCCGGCGTAAGCATTACCGACAAGGGAATTCAATACATCGCCGCTTGCCTTTCCACAGGTATCGGCGCAATCGGCGGCGGTATCGCCGTTGCGGCAGGCGCACCTGCAGCTATCGGCGCCGTCACAGAGGACCCCAAAAGCTTCGGTAAGTCAATAATCTTTGTCGCATTGGGTGAATCCATCGCTCTTTACGGCGTTGTTATTTCAATACTTATCCTTTTCGCATAACCGAGGTAATTAAAATGAAATTTTTCCTTATCAGCGACGACAAGGATACTGTTACGGGTCTCAGACTTGCGGGAATCGAAGGAAAGCTCGCGACCGATGAAACCACGGCTGTTCAGGCGATTGACGAAGCTTTGCAGGACAAGGAAATAGGTATAATACTTATCACAAACACAATAAGCGAGCTGTGCGCAGATAAGGTCAGCGACATCAAGCAAAATGTCGTATCTCCTCTTTTAGTCGAAATTCCCGACAGTAAAAGTACGGACGCTCCTAACAACAACATTATGAACTATGTCAATAACGCAATCGGCGTTAAGATGTGAGGTGTTTTGAAATGATTCAACAATCTCCCGTAAAAACCGAAAGGTTTTTAAACGCCATCAATAAGGCTGCGCTTGAAAAATGCGGCAATATCAACAAACAGATTGAAGCGATGATGAAAAAGGAATTAGAGGACGCTCAAAAGCGCATTGATTCCCAAAATCACAAGAAAATCGCGAGAGAAACCGCTAAAATCAAAGCGAAGTACAAAACACAGGTGGCGGCATATCACAAAGAGTTTAAGGACGCCATCTATAAGAAAAGATTGGGCTATCAAACCGAGATTTTTGAAAAAGCAAAAGAAAAAATAGAAGCCTTTGTAAATTCCGACGATTACAAAGCCTTTTTAATCAACGCCGCGAACGAGGTTTCAAAAAAAGCCGGAGATAATTGCACCGTCTATTTGAGCAGGAATGATGCTCAAAGATACGGTGAAGCGGTTATGTCCTGCTTCAATAACGCAAAGTTGTCGGTTGATTCCGCCATAAAGCTCGGCGGTGTAAAGGTCAAGGATTATGAAAAGGGAATACTCTTCGACAATAGCATTGACTCCGAATTTGAACAGCAAAAAACATGGTTTTTAAATAACGCCTCATTGAACATTGATATAGAATGAGTTGTTAAAAACTTCGGTTTTTCAGAGAGGTGACATTTAATTTGGAAAAGATAAATACAATTTACGGTATAAACGGACCGGTTATCACAATAAAAGGCAAAACCGACCTCACGATGATGGAAATGGTCTATGTTGGGGAACAGCGCTTGGTAGGAGAGGTAATCAATATCGACGATGAAAAAACAACTATACAGTGCTACGAGGAGACAACATCATTAAAAGCCGGTGAACCCATATACTCGACGGGAAGTCCTCTGTGCATCACTCTCGGCCCCGGTCTGATGAGCAACATCTTTGACGGCATTGAGCGTCCGCTGATGGCAATAAAAGAAACAGAGGGCGCGTTTATCGACAGGGGTTGTTCCGTTCCGAGCGTTGACGAAGAAAGGCTTTGGAATGTTACGGTCACGGCAAAGCAGGGGGATTACCTCACTGCGGGAGCAGTTTATGCCACTTGCCCGGAAACGTCGTCAATAACCCACAAATGCCTTCTTTCTCCCAACTTAGAAGGAACGGTTGTTCACGCTGAACCGAGCGGAGATTACAGGGTAAATGACACAATCCTTATTCTCGAAGATAAGGACGGAGAAAAACACGAAATAACTCTGTGCCAAAAGTGGCCCATCAGAGTTCCCCGCCCCGTCAAAGAGAGAATTGCCTCCGACAGACCCCTTATAACAGGTCATATAAATTTTGATACATTTTTCCCCGTCGCACAGTGCGGCG
>CALYOC010000009.1 GCA_945227095.1 uncultured Clostridia bacterium | reverse complement strand
GCCATACGGCAGTATGGCGGCGATTTTGTGCCTTGTTCAAACAAAAATCTTCTCGTTTTAAACTGCTCTGCACCGAAAATGCAGAGAGTACGGATGGATTTTTGCTTTTGAGACGGCAGTCGGGCTGACGCCCGACAACGGTGAAAAAGTGAAAATACACCGTAATATCAAATTTTCGGCATATTGTGTTCAACTCTCCTCACCTTATAGTTAATTTGGCATCCTACGCAGTTGTGCATAGGGTGCCTTTTGCGAATTTATTAAGATGTATCGAAATAGTGAGGTCGTATGGGAAAGAGATTTTTGGAAATCGGTAAAATTGTATCAACGCACGGAGTCAGGGGAGAAATGCGGGTAAACCCGTGGTGTCAAAACTTTGATTTGTTCAAGCAGTCAAAGGAACTGTTTCTCGACGGCTCCGGCAGGGAGAAATTGACCGTTACAGGAGTCAGAAAGCATGGAAATATAGTCCTGTTAAAAGCGGAGCAGGTGGACACTATGGAGAAGGCACAGGCGCTCAGGAACCGTATCTTATATATGGATAAGGAGTCCGTCACTCTTCGGGACGGGGAGTATTTTGTGCAGGATATTATCGGATGCAAGGTCTATGATATATCCGACGGCGAATTTTTAGGCGATATATCTGCGGTCAGCGAAACAGGTGCCAACGATGTGTGGCATATTGATACCCCCGGCGGCGAGCAGGTGCTCATTCCCAAGATACCTCTTGTGGTAAAAGAGGTCGATGTCGAGAGCAAAAAGGTGCTTATAGAGAAAATGAAAGGTCTGTTTGACGATGAGAATTGATATACTCACACTTTTTCCCGAAATGTGCAGAGAGGTTCTCTCACAAAGTGTAATCGGCAGAGCCCGAGAAAACGGTGCGGTTGAGATAGAGTGTACCGACATCAGAGATTTTACGCTTGACAAGCACCGCAGAGTTGATGACGCGCCGTACGGCGGTACAACCGGAATGGTAATGCAGGCGCAGCCGATTTATGATTGCTTTGAGGATTTGTGCAAGCGGCTCGGCAAAAGGCCGCACTTTGTCTATATGAGTCCGCAGGGAAGCCTGCTCACTCAGGATAAGGTAAAGCAGCTCTCAAAACTTGACAATATAGCGGTTTTGTGCGGTCATTACGAGGGCGTTGACCAGAGGATTATCGATGAAATTGTCGATGAAGAAATATCTGTCGGAGATTATGTGCTGACCGGCGGAGAATTGCCTGCGCTCATTCTTGCCGACAGTATAAGCCGCTTGGTTGAGGGCGTGTTGCCTAATGAGGAGGCATACACAAATGACAGCCTGTGGAACGGACTTTTGGAAGCGCCGCAGTACACAAGACCTGCCGAGTGGAGAGGGCGCAAGGTGCCCGAGGTTTTATTGAGCGGACATCACAAAAAAATCCGCGAATGGAAAGAGAAGATGTCGCTAACCGTGACGGCGCAAAAGCGTCCCGATTTATTGGAAAAAGCCGGCGTCACACCACAAGATATGGAGATTGTTCAAGGTAAAAAATAGCATATATTGTCTGCTAAAAGTCTAAAATTTCATCATTTTTTTCGTCCAATGTGGAAATCCTAATAACAACATACATAAAATAAACACTTGTTATATAGTTGAATTGCACAAAAAGCACTTGTGTCATATAACAGTAATTTGGATATGCAAACGAAATGATGAAAAAACGGGCATAAATTGTTGACGAGTGGTATTAAAATGGTATAATATGATGTAGTGACATTAGTCACGAATTAAGTTTAAATATTTCCTGTTTTGTGGGGGTAATAAAATGTTTGTTAAAGATGTTGCAGTTAAAAATAAGGTTGGTCTTCACGCGCGTCCTGCCACTTTCTTCATTCAGAAAGCTAATGAGTACAAGTCTTCTATTTGGGTAGAGAAAGAGGGAAGACGGGTAAACGCCAAGAGCCTTTTGGGTGTTCTTTCGTTAGGTATTTCACAGGACAATTCCGTTAGAATTATCGCTGACGGCAGTGACGAGGAGGCCGCTGTTGACGGTCTTGTTAAACTCGTAGAGAGCGGTTTTGAGGATTGATTTAAAATAACTTGACAAACATAATCTGCAGCACTTCGGTGTTGCAGATTTTTTAGTTTTTGTGTTATTATTGATATAGAGGGGATAAATACTTTTTGATGAAAGGAAGTGAGCGCGTTGCCCGGAAAAGAAGAACTTTTGAAAAAGGCGAACAGCCTGCCTATGAACCCCGGCGTGTATATTATGAAGAACAAGAGCGGCGAGGTAATATATGTCGGAAAGGCCAAGGCGCTCAAAAACCGCGTCACAAGTTATTTTCGCAAGAATTTATCTCACAGTGTAAAAACGGTGAGAATGGTTTCAAATGTCGATGATTTTGATTATATCTTGACTCAAAGCGAGTTTGAAGCGCTGGTACTTGAATGTTCGCTTATTAAGCAATATCAGCCGAAGTATAATATCCTTTTAAAAGATGATAAAGGATATAGCTATATAAGGATTTCTAAGGAAAGATACCCTCATATCAGCGAGGTAAAGATGACGGCAAACGACTCTGCGACCTATATAGGACCGTTTGTGTCCTCATCGCTGATTTCGCGCTCGGTAAACGAGGCATTGAAGATATTTAAGCTTCCGTCGTGTAATAAGAGCTTTCCGCGTGACTTTCGCAGGGAAAGGCCTTGTCTTAATTACCATATAGGACTGTGTATGGGCGTGTGTACGGGAAAGGTGAGCGAAGAAGAGTATAACAAAACCGTGGAAGAGGCGGTCAGGTTTTTAAAGGGAAGCAGCGAGGACGCGCTCAAGGAAATGCAGCTTAAAATGCAGGAGTATTCCGACAAAATGCTCTTTGAAAAGGCGGCTCAAATGCGCGATAGAATAAATGCCGTTAAAAAACTTAATGACAGGCAAAAGGTTTTTGCCGCAGGCATTCCCAATCAAGATGTTTTCGGCATTGTCAGAGGAACAGGGAAACTCTGCCTGTCGGTGCTGCGCTTTAAAGGCGGGCGGCTGTATGACAGCGAGGTTTTCATTGTCGATGACGAGGGAAATTTGCCCGGTGAGAGAATGAATCTGATTATTCAGTTTTACACCTTGCGAAAGGATATTCCAAAGCGGGTAACCGTTGACGGAGAGGTCGAGGACGAGGAGCTTCTCACACGCTGGCTCGTCTCCATGAATGAGTCGAAAAATGTTGAACTCAAGCAGCCGCAAAAGGGCGAGCAAATGCGCCTTGTGGAAATGTGCCGTGACAACGCGGCACAACACCTTGCCGTGTATGAGGGCAAGTCTATGTCTGAAACGGCGGCACTTGACGAGTTATCTCAAATATTAAACCTTGATAAAGCGCCGCGCTTTATTGAAAGCTATGATATTTCACATACCTCCGGGCAGGACAATGTTGCAGGAATGGTGGTATTTAAGGACGGAAAGCCATATAAAAAGGCATATAAACATTTCAGCATTAAGTCTTTCAGCGGACAGGACGACTATGCGTCTATGGCGGAAGTCTTAACGCGCAGGTTTAAGCATTATTTTGAGGACGAGCAGGACAGCACATTTAAGATAAAGCCCGACCTCATTCTTCTTGACGGCGGTAAAGGTCAGGTCAATGCTGTCTATGCCGTTCTCGAGCAATTCGGCTTGACGGATATACCGTTGTTCGGTATGGTGAAGGATTCCAAACACCGCACAAGGGCGATCGCCACGGGCGGCGGTGAAATACAGATAAACTCGATGAAGAATGTCTTTAAATTTGTCACCTCTGTTCAAGATGAGGTTCACCGTTTCAGCATATCCTATCACCGCAAAAAGCATTCTAAAAAATCCCTTATCAGTGCGCTTACGGAGATTGACGGAGTGGGCGAGAAGAAGGCAAAAAGCCTTTTAAAGCACTTCGGCTCACTGAAGAAGATAAGGGCGGCGAGCCAGAACGAACTTTGCGAGGTATCGGGAATAAGCGAGCGACTTGCCAAAAATATTTCGGCTTATTTCGGCTCGTCGGAAAATACCGATTGAGCGCGCAACCTTGACATATTTTAAATTATATAGTATATTTAACGAGTTAAGAAATATGTTTTTGACTATGTTTGGCGAGCGTGGAGTGATTTATGAGAGTGATTACAGGCATTGCGGCAGGCAAGCCGCTTGATACTCTCGAAGGGCTTGATGTCAGACCGACGGTGTCCAGAGTGAAAGAAGCGCTTTTTTCTTCAATACAGTTTGAAATACCCGGCAGTACGGTCATTGATTTATTTGCCGGTTCGGGACAGCTGGGATTGGAGTGTCTGAGCAGAGGAGCTCGAAGAGCCGTATTTGTCGACAACTCAAAGCGTTCTTTGGATATTGTCCGCAGGAACCTCGAAAAATGCTCTTTGCAGTCATCGGCACAGCTTGTGAACAGCGACAGTATCTCTTATCTTAAAACTTGCAGTGAGTGTTTCGATATTGCCTTGCTTGACCCGCCTTATAATTCCGGTTTGATTGAATCGGCGTTACCTCTTTTGGTACAGAAGATGGCTCAGGACGCGGTTATAATATGTGAAAGCCCGTTTGAGCGTGAGCTTCCGGAAAAGGTCGGGGATTTCAAAATTTGCAAGTTTAAAAAATACGGCAAGACAAAGCTCACTTATTACAGAAGAAGTTTAGGGAAGTAATGTGATGAGAATTTGTATTTGTCCCGGCAGCTTTGACCCGGTTACGGTGGGACATATGGACATTATCAACCGAGCGGCAAAAATGTTTGATAAGGTCATAGTCACCGTAATGCGAAACCCCAACAAATCAAACTTTGCCTTTACCACCGAGCAGAGAGTGGAGTTTTTAAAAAGGCTTACCGATTCGATGGACAATATCGAGGTCGAGTCCTATGACGGACTGTTAGTTGATTTTGCAAGGCAAAAGGGTGCCGTAGCGATAGTTAAAGGACTTAGGGCTGTTTCCGATTTTGAGTATGAATTTCAGCAGGCCCTTGTCAATAAAAAATTAAATGAAGAAATAGAAACTGTTTTTATTATTACCGATAGTGAAAATATGTTTTTAAGTTCAAGTGTGGTCAAGCAGGTGTGTGAGTACGGCGGTGATATAACATCTCTTGTACCTGAGGCCATACGAGAAGATATTGTTAAAGGATTACGAAAGGAAGTTTAGGTTATGACAATTGACGATTTTTTGGATTTGCTTGAAGAAACATTGGAAGACGGCAAGCATATTATGAACAAAATAATGGTTGACGGCGACCGTATGAAAGAAATTATTGAGGATATTCGCTTGAATATGCCCGAAGAGATTCGTAAGGCGAAGAAGATTGTTGAAGACCGTTCTTCTATCCTTGAAAGAGCTGCGGTTGATGCCGAGAGCACCATTAAAAAGGCGGAAGCACAACAGCAGATGATGGTCAGCGAGAATGAGATTGTTAAAATCGCGCAGGCACAGGCAAACGCTATGCTTGCAAAGGCAACTGCCGAAGCAAATGACAAAATTGCGGACGCAAATGCAAAGGCAACCTCCGTTCGCAACAATGCGGCGAAGTTTGTTGACGATTTGATGAAGCAGGCTGATGAAACACTTTATGAAACTATGAGCGAGGTTCGCAGAGCCCGTCAGAGCTTCAAAAATGTCTCCGGTCAGACTACAACCGATTTCAATTCTTAATCGGTTTTATCACTGCGCCGAGCGGCGCGGAGAGTCTCCGAGCTTGTAGGATATTACAATATTTGTAATGTTTTAGGAATTAAAAGTATGAAATTTGGATAAAATTTGGAATTTTCACTAAATTTCCGCTTAAAAAATGTTACAATTTAATGACAGAATTTTATGCCACAAACACAAGATATTGTGTTTGTGGCTTTTTTTGTTACAACAGATAGTAAAACACCGAAAATTGTTACAATCATCGGCAATCGATAGGCAAAAAAACATCTTGCTTTTTGGGGAAAAAGCCGTATAATAAAAATATAACAGTGGTTTAACTGCCCATTTTTTGGGCAAAAAGTGTATTATTTGCCCTGAATTTCAAAAAATCGTTTAATCAAGTGGGGGAAGGAGGTTGCAGTATGGCAGATTTACCAAAGTATTCGGGTCAACATACAGGTAAGATTGATTCCAAAGGCCGTATTGCGATTCCTTCAAAGTTCAGAGCAAACCTCGGCGATAAGTTTTATATAACTCGCGGAGTAAACGGCTGTCTCTTTATTTATGACGAGCAGAACTGGTCAATCTTTTTAGAGAACTTCGCAAATTTAAAAGGACAGCGCAGCACATCGGCGGCGAGATGGTTTATAGCGTATCTGGAGGAGTTGACTCCCGACCAGCAGGGCAGAGTCAGAATTCCCGCCGAGCTTCGTCGGTGCGCCGATATTGACAATCAGGTTTTATTTGCCGGTGTAGGCAGTCACCTGGAGGTCTGGAATCCGACCGATTGGGAAGTACAGTTTACAAAGACGGAAGAAGAAATGCCGGAAACCTGCGAGTATCTTATTTTTTAGTGATATATGTTGGAGTTTAAACACAAATCCGTACTTTTTGAGGAAGCGTTGCAGGCTCTGTCGATAAAGCCCGACGGTGTGTATATTGACGGAACCGCGGGCGGTGCAGGTCACTCAAGGGCGATAGCGCAGCGTTTGGACGGCGGCGTACTGATTTCCGTTGACCGCGACCCCGACGCCATTGAGGTCATCACCGAGCGCTTAAAGGATTATAAGTGCGTTAAGATTGTCAATGACAATTTTAAGAATATAAGGAATATATTGAACAAATGCTCCGCCGACGGCTTTGACGGTTTGCTTTTGGATATAGGAGTCAGTTCGTTCCAACTCGATACGGCGCAGAGAGGCTTTTCTTATCATAAGGACGCGCCGCTTGATATGCGAATGTCAAAAAGCGGAATAAGTGCCGCGGATGTTGTCAACACATACAGCGAAAAGGATTTGGCTGACATAATATATAAATACGGCGGCGAGAAATTCTCCCGCAGTATTGCCCGAAGCATTGTCCGCCGCAGAGAGAATAAGCCTATCGAGAGAACAGGAGAGCTTGCGGATATCATTTCGGAGTCCTTGCCGATGGCGGCAAGAAGGGACGCTCATCCGGCGAGAAAGACCTTTCAGGCACTTAGAATTGAAGTCAATAAAGAACTCGAAAACTTGGAAACGGCTCTCGACGAAGCGCTCGAATGTGCCAACAAGGGAGCGCGTATATGCGTTATCACCTTTCACTCACTTGAGGATAGAATTGTAAAACTCAAATTCAGAGAGTGGGCGCAGGGGTGTGTATGTCCTCCGGAATTTCCGGTGTGCGTGTGCGGCAAAACACCGAGGGCGAAAATACTAAAGCCCGTTTTGCCGAGTGAAAAGGAAATATCTGAAAACCCCAGAAGCAGAAGTGCAAAATTAAGAACGGCGATTAAACTTTGATTAGAAGTATAAGATAAGTAGGATGTGAGAGAAATGGCATACTCTGCCAATGCTTACGATTTTGACTACTTTTCGGCTAAACCGAAGGTTCGCCCCGAACCTGAACAATCCGGCTTTAATCCGAAAATTGTTGTCAAAAAGGCTAAGCCTTACAACAAGTTAAGAACCGAACAGAAAGTATCGGCGCGCGCCGCTGTAAAAGTGGTTGCGATAGCGGTGCTTATGTTCCTTTTTATCGGTGTCAATCTCTATGTCCGCGTCGTTCTCAATGAAAGAGTTCATCAGCTTGAAACAGTTAAGGCGGAGGTAAATATAGCCGAGAGTGAGAATATTCGCCTTTACAATGACCTTAACGGTATGGTCAGTCTTGAAGAGGTTGAAAAGCAGGCAGTCTCCAAGTTTCACATGGTGAAAAAGGAAGGCAGCCAGATTACTTATGTCGAAGTGGGCGACGCAACCAACTCGTCCGATGCGCAGGTTTCATAGGTATAAATTCATTTATTATTAAATATATATAGCGAGAGAGCCATATCTCTCGCAACATTTTTTACGCGTGTGCGCGCGAATATATATAATAAGCGGCTTCGCGTATGTCTGGGGGAAAAGTTTTGCAAGCACCGAGAAGAATAGCAAAATTGAATAAAGTGAGAATGCTCATTCTAATGGCAGTAGTAGTGCTGGGCTTTATCTTTTTGACCGGAAGGCTTATTTACCTTCAACTGATAAAGGGTGAGCAGTTAGAGCAAAAGGCGCTTTCGTCACAGCTTACCGATACAACACTTGAAGCGAACAGAGGAACAATTTATGACGCTAATATGAATAAGCTCGTTTCAAGTGCCACGGTTTGGACAATATATCTTGACCCAAGCAATATGACTTCCGATAAGATGAAGGACGAGGAAAGGGATACAATTGCACAGGATTTATCGAAGATACTTGGTATCGATAAGGAAGATGTAATTAAGGCGAGCAAGCAGAACAACAATTATACGAAAATTGCCACAAATGTTGAATATGAGGCGAAGCAAAAGGTCGAAGCGTACAGAACACAGCACAATCTTTTAGACTGCATAGGAATTGATACATCTACCAAAAGATATTATTCCGAGTCGAAATTTGCGTCCACCGTATTGGGCTTTTGCGGAAGCGACAATCAGGGACTTGAAGGACTTGAAGCGTATTATGACTCGACTTTGACAGGCACACCGGGAAGAATAGTGACCGCCAAGACGTCAAAGGGAAATTCAATGCCTAACAATTATGAGTCGGTGATTGAAGCGCGCGACGGATACGGGTTAGTGCTCACTCTTGATGAAGAAATTCAGTATTCACTTGATAAAAATGTCGGAGAAGCGCTTGAAAATGCGGCGGCGAAGAATGCTTACGGAATTGTAATGGAGGTTAAGACCGGAGCAATTCTCGCTATGTCAAACAAACCCGACTTTGACTCAAATTCGCCGTGGACTCTGAAAAATGAGAAAGAGAAGAAGGCGCTCACAAAGATAAAGGACCCTGAGAAGAAGGCACAGACTCTTTCAAACTGTCTTGCCGAGCAATGGCGGAACAAGACTATTACGGACACATATGAGCCGGGCTCGGTATTCAAAATTGTAACCGCGGCGGCTGCGCTTGAAGAGGGCGCCGTAAAAGAGTCCGATACATATACCTGCACAGGAAGCATACAGATTCAAGACCGCCTGTACTATTGCGAAAACCACGCAGGACACGGCACGCAAACCTTTGCCGAGGGACTTCAACATTCCTGCAACCCTTGGTTTATAACCGCAGGTCAGCGTTTGGGACTTGATAAATTCTACAAATATTTTGAGGCATTCGGACTGACCGAGCGTACGGGAATTGATTTACCCGGCGAGGCGGCGCCCACAAGGGGAGTAACATATCACGACAAGTCGGCTATGGGAAAAGTTGAGCTCGCGTCATATTCTTTCGGTCAATCCTTCCAGGTTACGCCGATTCAAATGATAACCGCGGTATCTGCCGTTGCAAATTCCGGAAAGCTTATGACTCCCTATTGCGTCAAAGAGGTGTTGGATAGCAAGGGCAATGTAGTTTCTGCTACGGAGCCCGTTGTCAAAAGGCAGGTAATAAGCAAGGATACGGCCTCGCAGCTTTGTTTGATGCTTGAACAGGTTGTAACAAAGGGAACGGGTAAAAATGCCTATATCGCGGGATATCGCGTGGCAGGAAAGACAGGAACGAGTGAAAAGCTCGGCACTGTTAAAACCGGTAAGAAATATGTCACATCATTTGTCGCGTTTGCACCTGCGGACGACCCGAAAGTAGCAGTTTTAATTGCAGTTGACGAGCCGTCAAAGGGATACATCAGCGGCGGTACAAATGCCGCTCCGTATGTCGGGAATGTAATCTCCGATTGTATGGATTATTACGACATTCAACCGCAGTACACGGATGAAGAAGCGGCAAATCTTCAGGTTATAATGCCGTCTGTTACCGGGAAAAGCGTATCATCGGCAAAAAATATACTTTCTCAAAAGCAGCTTAAATACCGAATTGTCGGGAACGGAAAAAAGGTTCTTTCACAAAGTCCTGCCGCGGGCAGAAGTGTGCCCAAGGGCGGACAGGTGGTGCTTTACACCTCTGATTCCGGCAAGAGCAGCGTCAAGGTCCCGGATTTCACCGGTATGAGCATTTCACAGGCGAACAGGACGGCGCTCGCATACGGACTCAATTTGGAGATAAAGGGAAACAGCTTATCGGGTGCGGCGGTGAGTGCTTATAAGCAGTCGGCGGCGGCAGGCTCAAAAGTTCAAATGGGAACTGTTGTAACCGTTTACTTTATGTCAAGCCCATCGGCAAACGGTGTTTCTAAAGAGTAATCGGGAAGTTATTAAACAGCAAATACAAGTTTAAGTTTGGAGGCAATTCAAATGAAATTATCGGAGCTTTTAAAAAAGGTCAGCGTTATGGGGGACTATTCTGATTGTGATGTTTGCGACATCACTTCCGATACAAGAAAAGTTAAGAGCGGCGTAGTGTTTGTCTGCATTTGCGGCGCTAATTTCGACGGTCACAATGCCGCGGTTAAGGCGGAGCAGGACGGTGCGACGGCAGTTGTTGCCGAGAGGCCTACAGGTGCGAAAAATGAGGTACTTGTAGAAGATACAAGGCAGGCATACGCCCTTATGTGCGCGGCATATAACGGTTATCCCACCGACAGTCTTAAACTGATAGGACTTACGGGCACTAACGGAAAGACAACGACAACATTCCTTATCAAGTCAGTTCTTGAAAACGCGGGGAAAAAGGTTGGACTTATCGGAACGATTCAAAATATGGTATGTGAGAAGGTATATCCGGCTGCTTATACAACTCCGGACGCGTATGAGCTTCAAGGCCTGTTTCGTTTAATGAAGGAGGCGGGTTGCGAATACTGTGTAATGGAGGTCTCCTCGCAGGCATTGGCACAGGGCAGGTGTTTCGGATTACATTTTGATATAGGCTTGTTCACAAATCTTACGCAGGACCACTTGGATTATCATAAGACAATGGAAAACTACAAGGCGGCAAAGCACATTCTTTTTGAAAATTGTGATACCGCCATTGTGAATTGTGATGATTATGCCTGGGAGGATATGGTAAAGGACACGGATTGCAAGGTTGTCACGTATTCCGCGAAGAATGACAGGGCGGATTTTGTTGCAAAGAATGTAGTCTTAAAATCGTCCGGTATCAGCTATGAACTTTTGGGTGACGGAGAAATCGGCAGGATAAAATGTATGATTCCGGGAACCTTCACGGTTTATAATTCACTCGCGGCGGCTTGTACTGCGATTGAAGCGGGCGTTGAGTTCTCATCGGTTGTCGCGGCGTTTCCCAAGGCGCACGGCATAAAGGGAATGATTGAAGTTGTGCCGACGGATACGGACTATACGGTGATAATTGATTATGCACAT
>CALYOC010000008.1 GCA_945227095.1 uncultured Clostridia bacterium | reverse complement strand
AATACGCCGTAATATCAAATTTTCGGCATATTGTGTTCAACTCTCCTCACCTTAAATTTTCAGTTGACTCCTCTTTGAGAGAGAACGGCTGTGACGGATTTGAAAAGGATTTTTATATCAAACGCAAGGGACATATTCTCGATATACTCCTTGTCGTAACGAACCTTTTCCTCATCGGTGAGCTCATCTCTGCCGTTGACCTGAGCCCATCCGGTCATGCCCGGTTTGACCTTATACACCCCTGCCTCAAAGCGAAGCCTTTTGATGTTTTCCTCGGCGGGAATAAGCGGTCTCGGACCTACAAATGACATATCTCCCTTTAAAATGTTGAACAACTGCGGAAGTTCGTCAATGCTTGTCTTCCTCAAAATTTTTCCGATCGGCGTCACCTCGTCCGCGCTCGCGTCCTTGCTCGCGCACTCGATGGAGTTAATTGTAAAAGTTCTGAATTTATATATTTCAAAGCACTCCAAATCGGATACGCTCTCGGCGTTTTCATTCTTCCCCACGCGTTTTTGAACGAAAAATATCGGCCTATGCTGCTTGATTAAAAGAAGCAAAGTCACCGCCGCAAAAAGCGGACTCAAACAAATTATAAGTAATAACGAGCATACTATGTCAAAGCTGCGTTTAATAAACTTCATACCCTTTTCCTCTCTCACGGACGCTCGTCCGTTACCATGCGCTCACCTATAATTTTCCCAAATTACAAAAGCATTATGTAACAATCACTTGTTCCAATAAAGATAGTCCTTTATAAGCACGGCTCTTGCCGGTGCCGCCTCGGTGCCTCCGACTTTGACAGGTGCGGCAAACAGGAAGTAATCGCCGGGCTCGTCAACTCCGCTCAAATCAAGTCCCTCAAGCACACAACAGCCCCCGTCAAGCAAGGTCATGTGCACAGCGGCTTGGTCCGCGCCGGTTGAAATGCTCTGACTGTCAATACCGACGAGCTTTACTCCCGCGGCAACGAGTTCCTCTGCCGCCGCCGCCATAAGCGACGACTTGCCGTTTCCCTTTAAAATCAGCCGCTGACAGTTGTAGAGGTACATCTGCTCGATGCTCGCGCCGGTCACAAATTCATTTACAAACACCACGCGGCACGGCCCGATAAATGTCTGAAGCGGAATTTCATCAATGCCCTCCGCGTCCCTTATGTAATGAGACGGCGCGTCAATATGCGTCCCCGCGTGAAGTCCCGTGCTCAAAAGAGTAAGGCTGTAATCGTCCCCTTTTTCAATATCAAAAATCTTTTTCACGCTCGGTACGGGGTCTCCGGGATATACGGGAGCGTCAACCAATACGGAAGATATGTCGATAATATTAAGTTTTGTGCCGTTGTCTTCCACAGTGCGTCCTCATTCCGCGGCGTACGCCGCCAAAAGTTAAAATCCGGTTTCAAAAGCAAGGCTGCTTTATCAATCTTTTGTCATATTACTACAAAACGGGAAAAATTTCAATATGTTTTATATTTATATTTCCGCAAACGCGCTCAGGTTCAACAAAGACACACGGACGCCGTAAAACAAATTGTTAATTTTTGGTTACAAATACCGATATGCACTTGATAATGCCACCTTTTCTATATATAATAAATATAATTAAAAAACAGATACTATTTACAGTACCTGCCAAAGGGCAGAAAGGATAAAATTATGGGTTTATTTACACAGGATATAGGCATTGACCTCGGAACGGCAAACACCCTCGTTTGCGTAAAGGGAGAGGGAATCGTCATCAGAGAGCCGAGCGTTGTCGCCGTCGACCTCAAAACAAGTCAGGTTGTCGCGGTGGGCTCCGGCGCCAAGGAAATGATAGGCAGAACACCCGGCTCAATAAAAGCCGTCCGTCCGCTTAAGGACGGCGTTATCGCAAACTTTGAAATAACTGCCGATATGCTTAAAGCGTTTATTCACAAGGCGGTAAAGATAAACTTCTTCACCAAGACAAGAATTATCATATGCGTCCCCTCGGGCGTCACGGAGGTTGAAAAGCGCGCCGTGGACAACGCGGCAAGAGCCGCGGGCGCAAAATATGTCAGCCTCATTGAGGAGCCTATGGCGGCGGCAATCGGTGCGAAGCTCCCAATCTCAGAGGCAACGGGCTCAATGGTCGTCGATATCGGCGGCGGCACAAGTGATGTCGCCATCATCTCGCTCGGAGACATTGTGACAAGCAAGGCCGTCCGCTGCGCAGGAGATGCTTTTGACGAGGCAATCGTCAACTATGTCAAGAAAAAGTTCAATCTCCTTATCGGCGAGCGCACCGCCGAAGAAATCAAGCTTGCAATCGGCTCCGCCTTCCCGTACGAGGGCGAAGGCGCCATGGAGGTCAAGGGCAGAAACCTTATGGACGGACTTCCGAAGAATATCGAAATCACCTCCGAGCAGGTCAGAGAGGCGCTTCAGGAACCGCTCAACCAAATTCTCGACGCAATCAAGACAGTATTGGAGCGCACACCGCCCGAGCTCGCCGCAGATATTATCGACCGCGGAATAATGCTCACCGGCGGCGGAGCTCTGCTGAGAAATCTCGACGAACTCGTCAAGTTTGAGACAAATATGCCGGTCACCGTTGCAGAACGGCCCTTGGACTGCGTTGTGGACGGCACTCTTGAATGTCTCGAAAGCAACTTAAACAACATATACGGTTCTAAAAAGGCTTTTAATTATTGATTTAAATGCGAGGAATCCGATGAATTTTTTCAAAAGCGTTACTTTTAAAGTTATATGTGCAATCGCCGGCCTGCTTCTGGTAGGTATGATAATCGCCGCCCTGTTTGACACCTCAGCCTCGGCTCAGTCAAGCATTTTGGGCGCGGTTTTTTATCCTGCGGAGAAGCTTTCCTCCGTCCTCTCCGAAAAAATCTGTCATCTCAAGGACAATGTCAGCGGAAAAAGCTCCTACCGGGAGCAGATAAACGAACTCAACCTTGAAATTGCGGATTTGCAAAAAAAGCTCGTCGATTATGACAATATGAAGCGAGAAAACGAATATTACCAGGACTTTTTGGAGGTTAAAGAGGAGCACACCGACTTCAAGATGGAGAAGGCGGACATCATCGCAAGGGACAGCGAATATCCCTACTCCTCGTTTACCATCGGAGTGGGGTCGAAGGATTCGGTCCGCGTCAACGATTGTGTCATTTACGGAAAATATCTTGTGGGTGTTGTCACAAAGGTATATTTGACAACCTCCGTTGTAAAGACAATCACCGACCCGTCCGTCAGCGTCAGCGTTTACGAAGCCTCCACGGGAGAGATCTCCTTCACGGGCAGTACGGCAAAGCTCGCAAAGGACGGAAAGCTGATGATGAAAAACCTGAAAAAGAATACACAGATAACGCAAAACGGAATCATCTGCACCTCGGGCATAGGCGGAGTTTACCCCAAGGACCTCATTTTGGGAACGGTGGACAGCGTCGGCCCGAGCTCCGAGGATGTTTCCTATGTCGCGCAGATTACTCCCTCGGTTGACTCCGAGGAGCTGACAAATGTTTTCGTCGTGACAAATTTTGCGGGAAAGGGCGTCTCCGACAATCAGGATTCCGAAAAAGACTGACGCTGCGGCTTAACTGAACTATGACTAAAGAGAAGAAATTAAACTTAATAAGATACGCCGTCTGGGCTCTTTTCCTCCTAATAGCCTTTTTGGCGCAATCGACAAAGGGCTTGGCAGTTGAAATCGGTCAGGCTCATCTTTGCTTTGTCATACCGACGGTAATCTGTATCTGTATGTTTGAAAAGGAAAAGGCGGGTTGTTGGTTCGGTCTCGCGGGCGGTCTGCTGATGGATTTGACCTCTCCGGTTATTCCGGGGTATAACGCGCTTATGCTCCTCATAACCGGCACGGCGGTAGGGCTTTTAATAACAAATTTACTGCGAAACACTCTGTTGACCGCGTTTGTTTTCTGCTCGGTATCCCTGTTTTTGTACGAAAGCTTTTATTGGTTGTTTTTCGTATTTCTAAAGGGGACCGTCAGTCCGTCGGGTATATATTGGTCAAATTATTTTATGACATTTTTCTGGTCAACCTTGCTTTTGGTTGTTCCTGTTTACTTGATTTTCAGAGCCGTAAACAAGGCGTTGAGAACTGCGTAGAAAAGAGGTGAGCGCGCAGTGATAAATGAAAAAAAGAGAATGAGCAAGACAACTCTGCTGATAATACTGTCCGTAATCATCTGTCTGGCGCTGGGCGCCCGTCTGTTTTGGATACAGGTTGTTAAAAAGGACTATTACTCCGGCGAGGCGGCGGGAACCGTCACAAGTACCGTCAGCGTAAAAGCGGCGAGGGGCGAAATTTTGGATACCAACGGCAATCCCCTCGTTTCAAACAGGCAGACGACCTCAATTATTTTCAACGCGTCCTATTTTCCGTCCTCCTCGGAAAACGACGCGCGAAACAGTATAATCGAAAAGCTGATAATCACCCTAAATAAAAGCGGAGAGAAGTGGAACGATACTCTCCCGATAGTGATAACAAAAAGCGGAAATGCCGCTTTTAAGAAAAACAGCGAAAGTGAAATTTCGTATTTAAAAAGTAAAAACTACTTGGACCTCAACTCCTATGCCACGGCTGAAAACTGCCTGAACGCTCTTATCGAGATGTACGAATTGGAGTCGTATCCGCTGCGCACGGCGCGCAATATCGCCTCCGTGAGGTACGGAATGGTTATCGGCGCGTTTTCCGTGAGCAATCCCTACTGCTTTGCCGACGATGTATCGGACGAAACAGCGAGTATGATAAAGGAAAACGGCTCCGTTTTCACCGGTGTTGACACCTCGGCTTCAACAATCAGAGAATACGCCGACGGAACGGTTGCACCGCACCTGCTCGGCGTTATCGGCTCGATAAATGAGGAAGAGTACAGCGAGCACAAGAGCGAGGGCTACACCATTGATGACACAATCGGCAAGAGCGGAATTGAGAAATCAATGGAGAGCTACCTGCGTGGGAAGACAGGTGAACAGACGGTTTACACTGCCTCCGACGGCACCGTTACAACAAAGATTACAACGCCTCCGGTTCAGGGCAATACGGTTGTTTTAACTATCGACACAGGTCTTCAGAAAACTGCTCAAAAGGCGCTCAAGGCAAAAATCGATTCTCTGCGCTCGGCGGGCAATCCGAAGGCGGCGGGCGCGGTTGTCGCAATAGACTGTAATTCGGGAGAAATCCTGTGCAGCGCAACCTACCCCTCGTACGATTTAAACAGCTATGAGAAGGATTATAACAAGCTCGTCAAGGACACGGTGAACACTCCCCTTTGGGACAGAGCGACGCTCTCTGCTTACGCGCCCGGCTCAACCTTTAAGCCCTGTATGTCGATTGCGGGGCTTGAGGAAAATGTTATTACTCCATCTACGGCAATTTACTGCCCCGGATATTTAAAAATCTCCGATATGACCTTTAAGTGCCTCGACTCGCACGGAGCGCTCGCCGTTGACCAGGCGATAAATCACTCCTGTAACGTCTTTTTCTACACAGTGGGTCAAAAACTCGGAATAAATAAGATGAACGAATACGCGACAATGTTCGGGCTGGGGCTCTCCACCGGAATCGAAATCCCGGAAACCACGGGAACACTCGCGGGTCCCGCCGAAAGAGAAGCTTCGTCAGGCTCGTGGTATATAGGCGATACGGTGCAGGCGGCAATCGGTCAGTCCGACAACCTTTTCACCCCTGTTCAGCTCGCAAACTACGTCGCAACAATAGCAAACGGCGGCACACGGTATCAGGCGCACTTTGTAAAAAGCGTTGTCAGCGCCGACGAGAGCACCATTGTACTTGACAACTCAAAACCGAAGGTCGCGTACGAGCTCGACATCAGCGGGAGAACTCTAAGCGCGGTCAAACGGGGAATGGAACTCGTCGGTGGTCCGGGCGGCTACTGCTGGGAAGCGTTCAAGTCCCTGCCGGTCAAGGCGGCGGCAAAGACGGGTACATCACAGATAACCGAGTACCGAAACGGCGCAAAGGTTATATATAACAACGGACTTTTAATAACTTACGCTCCTGCGGACAATCCGAGAATCGCAATCGCTTCGGTTATCGAACGAGCGGACAGCGGCTCGAGCACGGCAAATATCGCCGCCTCGATTTATAAATACTACTTCAATCATTACGGAACAAAGTCGCCGCTCGGTGACAAGTCCGACGGCACAACCGACACTACCTCCGAAGGTACGCTTTTAGGGTGAACATATGGCTAAGATAATTTCATTTATATCCGGCAAGGGCGGAGCGGGAAAGTCCACTACCGCGGCAGGGGTCGGCGCGGCGCTTGCGAAAAAGGGCAAGCGCGTACTCCTTGTTGACTGCGATATCGGATTTGAGAACCAGAGCATCATAACCGGACTTTGCGAAAGCGTCGTCTATAACTGGGAGGATGTAATTTCCAACCGCTGTAAACCCGCCGACGCAATTTACAAAAGTCCTCTGTGCGAAGGACTGTATCTCCTGCCCGCGCCTCATGATACGGACAGGCAGTATCCCGAGGGAATTTTGGCGGACCTTTTAAATATCATTTCTAACAATTTTGATTTTATATTCACGGATTCCTCGGCAGGAGTCGGTGAAGCGTTCAAGCTTAGCGTATATCCTGCGGACGAGGCGATTCTCGTGTGCACGGATGACGCGATTTGTCTGCGCGGCGGCTATTTCGCGGCAGACCGCGCGCTCAAAGCTGTAAAGAGAGCATTTTTAGTTCTCAACTGCTTTAAGGATTACCCTGTCAGGCATTCGCTCGTACCTAATATTGACGAGGCGATGGACGAGGTTTGCCTGCCGCTTATGGGCGTTGTGCCGTATGACGGCAGTATCTCCTTCCGAGCGGGTTCGGGACGGACGTTGTTTGATTCCTCCGCCGCTGTTAAGGCATACGACAGAATTGCAGACAGGCTGTGCGGAGAGAATATACCCCTGCCCGACAGCTTTGAGAACGGCTGACCCGACCGACATTTATCATATTTTGCCAAAATTCTTGAAAAATTTGTCTATACATGATAATATTATAATAATATAGTTTTAATTAAACGCTCCTTTGACTCGTAGTGCCGAGCCGGGGGATAGCTCATAGGTTAATTAACTTTTGTCACTTTATGGAGGAAGTATGAACATTGCCCTTATCGCCCACGATGCAAAAAAAGAATTGCTTACGGAGTTTTGTATCGCCTACTGCGGTATTTTAAATCACCATACGCTCTGTGCCACAAGCACAACAGGCAAAATTGTCTCTGAGGCCACCGGTCTGCATATCCAGAGGTTTTTAGCCGGCTCACAAGGCGGCGACCAGCAGATTGCGTCGAGAATTGCCTGCAACGAAATCGACCTTTTGATATTTTTCCGCGATCCGCTTCATCCAAAGCCGGGTGAGCCCAACGAAGCGGCTATGCTCCGAATCTGCGATGTGCACAACATTCCCGTTGCGACGAATATCGCCACCGCCGAAGCGCTAATACATTCCCTCAACAGAGGAGATTTGGACTGGCGCGATATTGTAAAAAATTCTTGATTTAAAATTCAGCTATAATATTTTCGGGCGGGACTTCCCCGCCTAAATTTTTGTAAGAGGTTAAAATGAGTAAAATTAACACCGCTCCCCGCGGGACGCAGGACACGCTCCCCGACGAGAGCTATAAAAAACAATTTATCGAAAAAACCGTTATGGATATATCCCGCAGTTTTGGCTTCAATGAAATCAGAACGCCTGTTTTTGAAAACACTCAGTTGTTTAGCCGCTCTGTCGGCGACACGACAGATGTTGTTCAAAAAGAGATGTACACCTTCGAGGACAAGGGCGGCAGGTCGATAACTCTGCGCCCGGAGGGAACTGCCGGCGCGGTCAGAAGCGTTATCGAGCACGGACTTTTGAACGGACCTATGCCCTTAAAAGTTTCCTATATCACCTCATGCTACCGCTACGAGCGCCCGCAGGCGGGAAGGCTTCGCGAGTTTCACCAATTCGGCGTGGAATGCTTCGGCAGTGCCGAGCCTGCGGCAGATGTTCAAATCATCCTTCTCGCGAAAGAAATTTTCGACTTCCTTGGTGTTGAGAACATAAGCCTTGAAATCAACTCAATAGGCTGCTCCTCGTGCCGGGAGGAATACTACAAGGCTCTGCGCGAATACTTCAGAGCTCGCACGGACTCCCTTTGCCCGACCTGCATTGACCGCTTGGAAAAGAATCCTATGAGAATTCTCGACTGCAAGTGCCCGGAGTGCAAAAGGACGGCTGAAAACGCCCCCGTTATAACTGACTACCTGTGTGATGAATGTAAAGCGCACTTTGAAAAGGTCAGGAGCCTTCTCGATTCGCTCGAAATTTCCTATTCGGTAAACCCCAGAATTGTCAGAGGGCTCGATTATTACACAAAGACGGTGTTTGAGTTTATCTGCAACGAAATCGGCGCGCAGGGAACAATCTGCGGCGGCGGCAGATATGACGGACTCGTCGAGGAAATCGGCGGCAAGCCCACTCCGGCGCTGGGATTCGGTATGGGTATTGAAAGACTCCTTCTCCTTTTGGAAAAGATGTCCTTCAGCTTCCCCGGCAAGCCCGTTGCGGATATATATATCGCGTCCCTGGGCGAGCAGTCGGCGAAAAAGGCTATGGAAATTTTTGCCGAGCTGACCTCCGACGGATACAGCGCGAGAACCGACCTTATGAACAGAAGCCTTAAAGCACAACTCAAATACGCCGACAAAATCGGCGCACGCTATTCGGCAGTAATAGGTGAAAACGACTTAGAGTCCGGCAAGGTCAATGTTAAAAATATGGCATCGGGTGAAGTGACCGAATTGCCTTTGGATAATTTTTCAGAAAGCTTCGGCAACCTTATGATTAGCACCATAGTTGCAGATTTAGGAGATACGGATTTATGGCAGAATCAGTAAAAGGGCTTCGCCGCACCTGCTATTGCGGCGAGTTGAGAACAGAACATATCGGAGAAAAGGTAACCCTGTTCGGCTGGGTACAGCGCAGGAGAAATCTCGGCTCTCTCATTTTTATAGATTTGAGAGACAGGGAGGGTATTTGTCAGCTCACGCTTGACGAAAACACCTCGGAAAAGGAATTGTTTGAAAAGGCGGCTTCGGTGCACAGCGAATATGTTCTCGCGGTGTGCGGCACCGTCAGAGAGCGAAGTGCGAAGAATAAGGACATTCCCACCGGCGATGTCGAGGTCGAGGTAAGCGAGCTTCGCATACTTTCCGAAAGCGAAACTCCCCCCTTTGAAATTGCCGAAAACAGCAAAACATCGGAGCTCACAAGGCTCAAGTACAGATACCTTGACCTGAGACGGCCCGACCTTCAAAGGAATATCATTCTCCGTCACAAGATAACCAAACTCACCCGCGACTATTTCGACGAAAACGGATTTATCGAGCTTGAAACACCTATACTTGTTAAATCAACGCCGGAGGGCGCGCGCGATTTTCTTGTTCCGTCAAGACTTCACAAGGGTGAGTTTTACGCCCTGCCGCAATCGCCGCAGCTTTACAAGCAGCTTTCAATGGTTGCCGGTTTTGACAGATATATGCAAATTGCACGCTGTTTCCGTGACGAGGACCTTCGCGCGGACCGCCAGCCCGAATTCACTCAAATTGATATTGAGATGTCCTTTGTCGACCAAGAGGATGTTATGCAGATTGGCGAGGGATATATCAAAAGAATCTTTAAGGAAATACTCTCCGTTGACATTCCCTCTCCCTTCCCGCGCCTGACATACACCGAGGCGATGAACCGTTACGGCTCGGACAAGCCGGACACAAGGTTTGAAATGGAGCTTTGCGATTTGAGCGAAACGGTAAGGGGCTGTGGCTTCGGAGTTTTCGAAAGCGCGCTTGAAAGCGGCTCCGTTCGCTGTATTACGGCAAAGGCCGCCGCGGACACCTTCTCCCGCAAGGGAATAGACAAGCTCGCGGAGTTTGTCAAGGGTATGGGAGCAAAGGGGCTTGCGTGGATAAAGCTCACGCACGACGCGGTAAACTGCTCCTTTTCCAAGTTTATCAGCGAGGATATGTTAAATAATATTATTGAAAAGTCGGGCGCGCAGACCGGCGACATCGTTTTCATCGTCGCCGACTCCGACAATTATAAGGTTCAGTCCGTTCTCGGCTCACTCAGAGTCGAGGTTGCCCAGAAGCTCGGAATTATCGACAGGGAAAAATACAATCTGTTGTGGATTGTCAACTTCCCGTTCTTCGAGTTTGACGAACAAAGCGGTCAATGGGTCGCCATGCACCACCCCTTCACAGCTCCCACCGACGAATGTCTCGACAAGCTGGAGAGCGATAAGGCAAGTGTTTTCGCAAAGGCATATGACTTGGTTCTCAACGGAGTTGAATTGTGCTCCGGCTCAATCAGAATAACCGACCCGGCTCTTCAAAAGCGTATGTTCGCAATGCTCGGCTTGAGCGACGAGGAGGCAAACGAAAAATTCGGCTTCCTCACCAATGCGTTTAAGTACGGCGCACCGCCTCACGGCGGAATGGGAATCGGCCTTGACCGACTTGTAATGCAAATGCTGCGCTGTGAAACCCTGCGCGATGTAATTGCATTTCCGAAGACAAAGGACGCCTGCGAGCCTATGACAGAGTGTCCTGCCGAGGTGGACGGCGCACAGCTCGACGAACTCGGAATCAGCACCGAGCCGCTCACAGAGTGAGTCCCGGCTGTAATAAATTAAATATTGTGCGAGTTTCAGCATTATATTATAATAACTATCAATTTTTCGTGGGGAGAAATCAAATGAAAACATTAAAGAAATTTTTCGCCGTATCCGTCGCGGCGGCAGTAATCCTTTTGGCATTTTCCGGATGCACCGGAAACAGGGAAGCCAACATTGACAAGTACGAGGTTGACAGCGCAAATGTAATCACAACAGAACTCGGAATTACACCGAAGCTTCCGAGTGACGCTTCCGACGCGAAGTATTATGTGATAGATACCGTGGCGCAGATAAACTACACCGCGGACGGTGAAAGCTATGTTTTCCGCGCGCAAAAGGTTGACGGAGTTGATGTGTCCGGTATTGAAGCCGGTGACAAACAGCTCAAGGACACCTTTGACCTGGTTGAAAACTCCGAATCGGCAACAATCTCCTTCTATGAGGTCAAGAGCGGCGGACTTCTCGCCGGCTGGTCTATCGGCGGCACTTCTTACAGTCTTTTCAATTCTTCCGCATCTGCCTCGGACGAGCTTTCGTACGCAACCTTTGCAGATGTTGCAGACACCGTTGCGGGTGAAAACGCGCCTGCTTAAAAGGTGAGGAGAGTTGAACACAATATGCCGAAAAATTGATATTACGGTGTATTTTCACTTTTTCACCGTTGTCGGGCGTCAGCCCGACTGCCGTCTCAAAAGCAAAAATCCATCCGTACTCTCTGCATTTTCGGTGCAGAGCAGTTTAAAACGAGAAGATTTTTGCCCAACAAGGCACAAAATCGCCGCCATACTGCCGTATGG
>CALYOC010000007.1 GCA_945227095.1 uncultured Clostridia bacterium | reverse complement strand
ACGCGTAAGATCGTCGGCAGCGTCAGATGTGTATAAGAGACAGGTGAAAAAGTGCATTGAGTCCGGAGCTCTGGAATATCTGAACTATTGCGTCCCAAAATCCTGTCAATATACTCATCACTTGTCACCCCCGCTCTGCTTTATCTGCTTGATGATAAAATTCTTTCCGCCTGTGCTTTCAGCCACGGCGGCGGTGATAACTGCCGCAATTTCATCGGTGACCTCGTCCGGCTCTGACGCAGTATTATCGGCAGATTTCTGCTTTTCAGACGATTTGCCCTGAACGGCAGTCATAATCTTTCCGAAAACATAAAATACGACGATTAGCACGGCGAGCACGACAAATACAATTGCAAATCCGGAGATTGTTACACTCCAGGTCTGCGAATTGACATTTGACAATGAAATCCTACCGGCATTCAATAAAACATCTGTCATTTTTGTTCCCCCTTATTTTAATTAACCCAAAACTATATATCATTCTCAAATAACTTTTACAGGCCCGCACGGTCTTATGCAGACAATATAGCAGCAATTCTCGCCAAAGACGCTTTCCATGCTGTCCTTGAACAATTCGACCTTATCCTCAGGTACAAACGCCTGTATTGTACCGGCAAAGCCGCCGCCATGGACTCTGTAAACCCCGCTCTCACCCAAAATCTGCTCGGCACAGCAAAGCGCAAGCGCAATACCCTGCTCGGCAGGATTAGTAGTGCTGAACACATTCTGATTAAACATAAAAGAACTCTTTCCGGAGTCTTTTATGCAGGACAGAAAACCCTTAAAATCATCGTTTTTAAGGTATTCTGCAGCCGAATCAACGCGCTCGTTTTCACCGTAAAAGTGCATAGCCCTCAAAACAGCTCTGTCGCCTGTCGATTTCCTGATTTCAGATATGTTATTCAAGACATCCTGCTTGTCAACTTTTCTCAAAACATTCTTTGAAAAATAATGAGCGACGCTTTCCATTTCACTTCTGATAGAGGCGTAATCGTCCGTCAAATCGGCGTGTGAGCCGCCCGTATTGACTATACACAGTTTATATCCGCTCGACATAAAGTCGTAATCAAGTTTTTCAATTTTAGGATTCTCAATGTCCTCAAAATCAAATTTAACCGCACTTCCGGTTGTGATTGTGAGCTGGTCCATAAGTCCGCAGGGCTTGCCGAAAAACTCATTTTCCGCATACTGCGCCACCTTTGCAAGGAGCACATTGTCAATCTTCGAGCCGCACCACAGGCAATCCATAATATGACCGATAAGCGCTTGAACCGCCGCAGCCGAGGAAAGTCCGGAGCCCGCGGGAACCTCGGAGGGTGTATATGCGTCAAAACTTCCTACTTCATAGCCCAAGTCCTTTATTCGACAAAGCATTCCCCTTAAAATTGAATTTGACGAACCCTTCTCACTCTCGACCGGTGACAGCTCGGAGAGCTTGATTTCGTTCGGCGCGTGTCCCTCAGACTTTATTCTTACACGGTCGGAATCCGTCTTACAGACAACGGCTATAACATCAATATTGACTGCGCCCGCAAGCACCTTTCCGAAATTGTGGTCGGTGTGATTTCCGCAAAGCTCCGTTCTGCCCGGCGCGGAGAAGACCGCAAAATCTCCCTGATCATAGCCGAAATACTCTTTAAAGGAGTCTATCGCCTTTATGTATCGCCGCTTTTCTCCTTGCAGCTTTTCCTCGCCGTAAAGCTCGGTCAGTCTGCCGTCCGCTTCACCGGACAATATCCTGCTTTTAATCTCGCTTAAATTCATAGTTTACCTCTTATACTTAACCGTCACTTTCTTCCGAGAGCGATTTATTTCTGTTTTTTTTGATATAGAATACGATGTTTATTATAAATGTCGAAATGCCCGTCGCCGCTGCCAAAATGATTAAAAGTGAGATAAACTGCGATGAAAACGGGTCGAAAATTTCCCTACCCAAATAGGTGTAAACAAACACCCTGGGGAATATTCCGGCAAGGGAAACAAGCATATAAAACCAAAAATGTATGTCTTTATTCGTTCCGTAAAGGCGGGAGACGAAATTTATCGGAAAAATCGGAAAAAGCCGAAACACAAAAAGCATTCCGTATCCCCCGAGTCCACCGATTTCAAGCGCCATTTTAACATTGTCATTCTTTTTTAAGGCGTTTTGAACGAATCCGTCACCGTTTTTCTTCCCGCTGAAATACTTCAGTGCAAAACCCATTGAAAGTCCCGCCATATTGACAAGAAGGGATAATTCCCAATACGGACAGAAGGCACCGGCAATCACACAGACTGCCGATAAGGGCAGAAGAGGAACATATGCTTTGAAAAAATACACTCCGAAAAGCGAAAGAACTATAAGCCACTTCTTCGGAAGCTCCATAATCCAATTCTGAAGCAAATAAAAATAATTTATAACGCTTTCATAACGAACCGACAACGCCTCAGAGTAATGCAACACAATAAAAAGGAAGCCCAAAACAGCAATGGTCACAATCAAAGTAATTACACTTTTAACCGCTATACTCATAGGCTCTTTTTCGGCTTTTTTACGAGATTCGAATTTGTTATCTACTATGCCGTTTAACTTGCGCTCAATATTAAGTTTTTTTCTAATATCGGAACCGCTCATACATTTCCCCACATAAACTGAATTTCGAATTTAGAAACGCGTATAAAACTTATTTTAAACTAAAAGTTCTCTAAAATCAATAAATATATTTAATTTTATTGTTAGTATAGAAAAGATATACTAAAATCTAAAAGTCAGACATCTTGAAACTCGCTGTCATCAACGCCGGGAACATCTGCTTTTTCAATACTTCTGTACTGGTACCCAAACGCCTTGAGTTCTCTCATATGTCTCATTACCGGTCCTGTTCCGCGTGCGGCGCAAAACTCCGGCTCGGTGACAACGGACGCGTCTATTCTCAAGGTCTGTGTAAAATAATCCGCTATGCCGGTGAGATTGGCAACTCCTCCGCAAATGAGTATTCCCTCTATTGAAATATCCGCTATAAGTTCAGGCGGAGTCTGCTCTAAAATAATTGACAAAACACCGGAAATATCCTTTAAAACAGGCAATATAACATCATATATCTCATTGTTGCTCACTTCAATAACCATTGGTAGTCCCGTGGCGTAATCAATGCCCTTTACACTCATAGTAACTTCGGTGAACGGTCTGACAGCACACCCTATATCCTTTTTGATATTTTCCGCCGTTCTGACTCCGATATTCAAATTATATTTTGTCCTTATGTACTTAATTATCTCCTCGTCAATCGTCTCTCCGCCGATTTTAAGCGACGCGTTCAGCGCCAATCCTCCGTAGGTCACGATAGCCGCGTCGGTCGTGCCTGCACCGATGTCAATAATTATCGAGCCTCTTTTTGCGCCGAACTCTACTCCTGCTCCGTACGCCGCCAAAAGCGGCTTTTCTACAAGGCATGCCTTCCTGACACCTGCACTCATTATGACATCACTTATTGTTATTCTGTCAACATTTGTTATCTCGCTGGGTATTGCCACGACCGCACGCGGCTTAACCATTGAGTTCTTACACACCTTCTGCACAAAGGTTCGTATCATATGCTCTGCGAGTGTGAAATTCGACACGACTCCGTTTTTTATCGGATAGACAACGGTTATGGAGTCGGGGTTTCTGCCGACCATTCGCCTCGCCCGCCTTCCGACGGCAATTATCTTCTCCGTTTCGGAATCAATCGCCACTACGCTCGGCTCATTGAGAACGACGCCCTTTCCCTCTACATATATTGTAGTTTTTGTGCTGCCCATATCAATTCCTAAATCAAATAAAAACATATTTCACTCCCGATTTTTATCTTCATAAGCAACGGCCGCCGTCGCCGCATAAACGGCTTTTGCTCCGCTGAGATTAAGCATAAGCGCACACTCATTTAATGTTGCGCCTGTAGTTTTAACATCATCTATCAAAAGGATTGTACTTCCCCTGACACGCAATTCGTCAGAAACGGAAAATACACCCTTGACATTTCCGTTGCGCTGCGAATAGGACAACTTGTGCTGAATTTCCGTCTTATAAATCTTCTCCAAAACGGAAAAATACGGCAAAGACAAATTCTCAGCGGTGCGCCTTGCAAGCTCCTCGGAATGATTGAAGCCCTTTTGCCTTTGAGTTCTCCTCCACATAGGCACACTTGTCACAAAATCAAAGGATATATCGGAATAATGAGCCCTGACGCAACCCGCTACATCATATCCGAGCCGCTTCGCCACCGAGGGCTTGCTTTTTAGCCGCAAAACAGAGCGTTTGCCGATACCCCGGTAATAAAACGCACCGACGACACCCGAATACTCGTTCTTTCTTCCCGAACAGGTGCAATCCTCGACAGATTTTCCGCACAAATGACACGCGGAGTCAATCCACTCGATTTCAGCCGCGCACCTGCGGCAGAGCATATTTTCTTCCCTTAAAACAAATTCTCCGCAAAACGCGCACCTCGGCGGGAACAGCGCCGCGGACAGAACATCTAACGCCTTCAATATCCTATAACTCCAAAAAATATCTCAGCGCGGAGAAGCGCTTTGCCTTTTTGTCATTTTTAATCATTCTTTCAATCTCGGAACGCGTCCCGACAATTACCAAAAGCTTCTTCGCCCGTGTGACCGCCGTGTATAACAGATTCCTGTAACAAAGGCGCGCAGGCACTCCGACCGCCGGCATTACAACCGCGCAAAACTCGCTTCCCTGACTCTTGTGCACCGTGACGGCATACGCAAGTTCGACATCTGCGCATTGCTCAAAGGTATATGTCGCCAACCGCTCGTCAAAAAGTATCTGAACCTGCGCGTTCGCCATATCAATGTTTACAAGTTTTCCGATATCGCCGTTATAAACTCCGGTGCCTTCGCTCATATCGTCAAGATTTGTCCAAAAAATGTCATAATTATTCTTAATCTGCATAACCTTGTCGCCCTCTCTGAGAACATATCCGTTATGCACAAGTTCCTTTTTTCCCTTTTGCTTGGGATTGAGCTTTTGTTGAATAATTTTATTCATATTTACAGTCCCCGTTTCCCCTATTCGGGAGGCACAGAGAACCTGAATGTCATCCACAGGCGAATAATTATAGGCTTTTTTGAGCCTTCGGCAGACTAAATCCGCCGTCTCGGCTGCCGCAGATGATGTATTTTCATTATTGATAAAGAAAAAGTCGCCGTCCGTTGAATTTAAGTCGGGTATTTCTCCGCGGACAATACTGTGCGCGTTCTTGATAATAGCACTTGTCATAGATTGCCTGAAAATCTCGGTGAGTTTGACAACCTCGATTTTCCCCCAACTTATCAAATCCTGTAATATGTTTCCGGCACCGACAGGCGGAAGCTGGTCAAAGTCTCCAACCATAATAATTCGGCAACCCAGGGGCAACGCCTTCAGCAGAGCGGCGAACAACTTGACGTCAACCATTGAAACCTCGTCGATTATAACCGCGTCATAATCGAGAGGGTTTCGCTCATTCCTTGTAAAAACAGGGTTGTCACGCTTGTCCCATTCGACCTCTAAAAGTCGGTGAATTGTACTCGCGTCAAATCCGGTTATCTCGGTAATTCGCTTTGCCGCTCTGCCCGTGGGCGCGGTCAGCGCAATATCTAAACCGCTGTTCTGCAAAAGCCTGATTATACCGTTGAGCGTTGTCGTCTTTCCTGTTCCGGGTCCGCCGGTGAGAATCAGCATTCCCTTTTCAAGCGCAATTTTTATCGCCTTTTTCTGTATCTGTTCGTACTGTATTCCCAAGCGAGCTTCAATGATTTCTATCCTGCTCTCAAGCGATGACACAGGTACGGGCGGATACTCAACCTGACGCTTCATAAACTGCGCTATTTCAAACTCCGCTTCATATATATCGGGTAAAAATAAAAACGGTCTTCCGTCCAGCACTCGCTCGATTACCTCTCCCGATGAAATAAGGTTGTCCACCGCAATTTCAGCCGAGTCGCTGTCACAACCGAGCAGATTTTCCGCGGGCTTGATAATCAGTTCACGCGGAACGCAGGTGTGTCCGTTGCCCAAATTGTGAGTGAGAATGTACTTGATTCCCGCCATAATTCGGACAAACTCATGCGGCCGCGCGGAAAGCTTTAAAACAATTTCGTCCGCGCGGTCAAACGGAATGCCTATATCTTCGTCGCAGAGTATATACGGATTTTCCTCAAACTTCTCGGTTATCCTATTGCCGTAAACATTGAACGCGCGCATACTCTCCGCCGGAGTGAGCCCCATATTTTGGAGTTCCTCAATGGTTTCCCTCGTCCTTTGCTGCTGCTTAAAGCTCTCACAGATTTTCTTCGCGCTGTTGTAACTTATACCCTTTATCTGCGAGAGGGCTTCAGGGTCATTTTCCAACACATTGAAAACATCAGCTCCAAATTTTTCAACTATCTTTTCAGCCGTGGACACACCTATCCCCTTGATAGCACCCGACGCAAGATAGCGAAACATTGAGCCTAAATCGGCAGGCATTGAGGAAACGCAGCTCTCAACCCTGAACTGATGTCCGAAGGTTTTATGTATCTGCCACTCACCGGTCAGCCGCACATTCTCTCCCACCTGAACGGCAGGCATTAAACCCACAGCGGTTATCTGCTCGCCGAGATGAATAAGCTTGATAACTGTAAAGCCGCTTTGTGAGTTTCTGAATGTTATTTCTTCGACACAACCGGATATTTGCTGCGAATCTTCCTGCATTGCTTACCTCTGTCTTTTAGGATTCACTGCGCAACAGCGCAATTATAAATAATATATTATATTTTACTATAAAGGAAATAGTTTTTCAACTGTTCGGGAGTTAAAAGAGATATATTTTCATATTTAGTAGTTTTTATCTTCACAACATTTTTTGACTGCTCGTCAATACCTAAGTCGAGAATAATAATCTGTGTGTCACCGGCCGCAGAGATGTGCTTTGCCTGCACCACCGCGCCGGTGATGACAAGATCAATATCCCTACATTCCGCGCCGACGGGAATAATTAAATAATTCTTCCTGTTCTCTGAAGCGCACACGCACATTTCAACCCAGCTCACGGCAGTAAGAATACCTATAAGTGCAAAAAAGCACAATATTGCTACAACTACAAATTCCATATCAAACACCTCGTACCTATATCATATTCAAAGGCACAAAAAAGGTGAAAAAATCAAAAATGTTTATATTTATCATAATTATGATAGGTATAAATATGTATTTTGTGGCATTTTCAGTGGTAAAACAACTGTTTCAAATCTGTCTCGGAGTATTTTAAAACTTCAAAATGCCGAAAACGGCGCAAAGTATATCCGAAGATAAAAAAATGTAAAAAGCGATTATCTGTAAAGTATATTTACTTTATATCTATTTTCCCTATAAATACAAGGAATTTCACTGATTGTACACAAAATCGGCTTGTTTTTTCCCTGAAAAACAAACCGGTAATAAAAGATATATTTTTTTAAATATTATTACAATGGCAAAAATCAGCTAAAATTTAAGCTTAAAAAAGTGAGCAAAAAATATCTGATTTTTTATGATTTTAACTCAAAAGCAGTTTTTTCGCCGCATCAAAGTAAAGAATGATTTATTACCGATTTTATTATCTATCATAATTATGATAGATAATAGCGAAAATAAAAAGCAAGCCGAGTTTTTTAAAATCCACGGCAAAAAAATACCTCATATGGCCGATTTGCCATATGAGGTTACAACGATTATTTTGAAAGGATAATCTCCTTCATATATTCATTTGCCTTAATTTCTGTTTCATCGTCAAGAGGTGCGAGTGATGAGTTGTCGGGATATTTTTTCTCCAACACCCTCTTTAAAATATGGTCGCAAAGTTTCGGATTTTTCGGGAGAAGCGGTCCGTGCAAATATGTGGCAAAAACATTTTTGTAAACAACACCTTCAAAGCCGCTTTTACCGGTGTTTCCATACCCTTTGACAACCGAGCCGAGATTTTTATAATTCCCCGTATATGTGCGCCCTCCGTGGTTCTCAAAGCCGACTATGTCCGCGCCTATTTCATCGTTGTGCAGAACAATATTGCCTATTAGCCGCTTTTTGCCCTGCTCGGTATATATATCGAGAATCGAGAGTCCTTCAATCTTCTCATCTTCAAGCTGATAATACTTGCCCAGAAGCTGATAACCGCCGCATACTGCAAGCAGTACACCCGAATTCTCGACATATTCTTTAAGCCGCTGCTTTTGCTTGAGCAGAGCCTCACAGACAATTTTTTGCTCTCTATCGGAGCCGCCTCCTAAAAATACAATGTCAGTATTGTCTAAATCAATACTGTTGTCCTGAAAGGTACATGATTTGACATTTACCTCAATTCCGCGCCATTCAAGGCGCTTTTTAAGACACTCGATATTTCCCTTATCACCGTACAAGTTGAGCAAATCAGGGTACATATGAAGTATATTTACAACTCTCTTCACCTTATGCACCCCCATATTTCTTTTTAAGCTCAAGCATTATGTCCTCGGTGGTATACATAGCACTGTAATTTACCAGCACATAACATACTTCGCTATCCGTTTTTATCGCCTTTTCAATAGCACTCTTCATATCGGATGTAATTTCATCAACCTTGACATCGCTGTATTTAAAGCGCAAAGCTATATCATAAAGCCTTTTTCCCGTACAGGTAAGGGTATTCATATATTCATCGGCTACAAGCTCAAAATCGACATCCCAAAGCCAAGATACATCTCTTCCGTCATTGGCATTGTCATTTATGGCAATAATAATATCTTTTTTTCGCTTATCCGTCAAAACGGTTTGTATAGCCTGATTAAATCCGGCAGGGTTTTTTGCAAGATTGAGAATAACGGGTTTTCCGCAAAGGACAATTTCCTCCATTCTTCCGATTTGAGGCTTATAGCCCTTGAGAAGATTTTGAAAATCATTCGTATCCTCTCCGAGTGCGCTCAAACCGGCATATACGGCAATCATATTGTATATATTGTAAAATCCCTTATAATTGAGCACCATCGGCTTATTATTTATCGTAAACCTCATAGGAGTGCCCAAGTCAACATTCTTGACCTCAACATCAATTCGAGGTCTTTTAAACGCACATTTCGGACATTCGTACTTGCCGAGCTGACTGTAATGATAATAGTCGAACCACATTTGAGCTCCGCACACAGGACAGAATCTTCCTTCCTTGGTGTCATCGGTCTGCGGCAACACCTGTTCGGAAATGCCGTAAAATACCGATTTACGGTTTTCCTTCACACCAAACTGTGCACACAGAGGGTCATCGCCGTTCAAAACCAATGTCAATTTAGGAACCATTTCAATAGCAGATTTCAAAAGGTCGGCAGTTATGTCAATCTCTCCGTATCTGTCAAGCTGGTCACGGAAAAGATTTGTTATAACCATAACATCCGGTCTCATATACTTAAAAACCTTCGGTGCGCTCGCTTCATCAATTTCAATCGCCGCATAATCGGCATCTATTCTGCCGTCGCTACCCGCGGCCAGAGCAAATGCCGTTGCAACACCGTTTATCATATTGGCACCGAGCTTATTGCATACGACCTTATAGCCCTTGCCCTCCAAGGCAGAACACATAAGGTTGTTTGTCGTCGTTTTTCCGTTTGTACCGCAGGTTACAATTATTCCCTTGCGAACTTGCTTTGACAGCACCTCAATTAAATTAGGACATATCCTAAGCGCAACTGCACCGGGCATTGAGGAGGATTTTCCGCCTGCCGCACCTGCGGCAAGTGCGGCTGCCTTTGCCGCCAAAACAGCCAATTTTGCTTTCATTTAAAGCCCTCTTTATCAACAAAAATTCACTAAAAATATTTTACTTTATTTTATATGCTAAGTCAACACCAATAAGTACCGAAGACTCCCAACCGTCAAAACGGAATATGATGATTCAATATAGTAAAACGCAAAAAATAATCCCCACTGCATATAGCAGCGGGGATTAAATTACGGTTTAATGAATAAACTTAAATTATTCGTAAATCTCAGTTACGACACCTGAACCAACTGTGCGTCCGCCCTCACGGATAGCGAAGCGGAGACCTTTTTCGATAGCGATAGGAGTGATAAGCTCAACATCCATATCTACGTTATCGCCGGGCATACACATCTCTGTTCCCTCGGGAAGAGAAATAACGCCTGTAACATCAGTTGTTCTGAAATAGAACTGAGGACGATAGTTGTTGAAGAACGGTGTGTGACGACCACCCTCGTCCTTAGTCAATACATAAACCTGACCCTTGAACTTTGTGTGAGGATTGATAGAGCCGGGAACACAAAGAACCTGTCCTCTTTCGATAGCAGTTCTGTCGATACCACGAAGAAGAGCACCAACGTTATCTCCTGCCTCAGCATAGTCAAGAGTTTTTCTGAACATCTCAAGACCTGTAATAACAGTCTTTTGAGTCTCTTTAATACCAACGATTTCAACCTCAGAACCGGTTGTGATTTGTCCACGCTCTACTCTACCGGTAGCAACTGTACCACGGCCGGAGATTGTGAATACGTCCTCAACAGGCATAAGGAAGGGAAGGTCGGAAGAACGATCGGGAGTAGGAATGTAGTTGTCAACAGCATCCATAAGTTCCCAGATGCAAGCGATTTCGGGAGCGTTGATATCGTCGCCGGAATACTCGAGTGCCTTAAGAGCGGAACCCTTGATGATGGGAGCGTGCTCATCGAACTCATACTCAGCGAGAAGTTCCTGAACTTCCATCTCTACAAGCTCAAGAAGCTCTTCGTCATCTACCTGGTCGCATTTGTTAAGGAATACGATGATGGCAGGAACACCAACCTGACGAGCAAGGAGCAAGTGCTCTCTTGTCTGAGCCATAGGACCGTCAGAAGCGGCGATAACAAGGATAGCACCGTCCATCTGAGCAGCACCGGTAATCATATTTTTGATGTAGTCGGCGTGTCCGGGGCAGTCATCGTGAGTATAGTGACGAGCGTCTGTCTCATACTCAACATGAGCTGTGTTAATTGTGATACCACGCTCTCTCTCTTCGGGAGCCTTATCGATCATATCGTAAGCTTCGAATTGAGCCTGGCCCTTCATAGCGAGGGTCTTGGTGATAGCTGCTGTAAGTGTTGTTTTACCATGGTCAACGTGACCGATAGTACCAATGTTAACATGAGGTTTGCCTCTGTTAAATTTCTCTTTAGCCATTGGAATTTTCCTCCTATAAATCTTAACTTAATTTTTTTAATACTTAATAAGTACCATTATTAACCTTATTTTAACAATAATACAGGAAAATATCAATACTTTTCTAAAAATTTTATTGCGTAAATGAGTTAAATACTGCGATTTTATCAGTTCTTAGCTCTCTTTGCGACAATCTCCTCGGAAATTGACTTCGGAGTCTGGTCATAGCCGTCCGGCTCCAGTGAGTATACCCCTCTACCCGGTGTTGATGAACGAAGGTCGGTGGCATAACCAAACATACAAGACAACGGAACTCTGGCGTTAATCTGCTTTGCTCCGTTACGGTCATCCATACCGGAAATCTGTCCGCGACGAGAGTTAAGGTCACCGATAACATCACCCATATACTCTTCGGGAACTACGACTGCAACCTTCATCATCGGCTCCAAAAGAACCGGTGATGCCTTCTTACAAGCGTCCTTAAATGCCATTGAACCGGCAATGGAGAACGCCATCTCAGAGGAGTCGACCTCGTGATAAGAACCGTCATAAAGAGTAACCTTTACATCGACAACGGGATAACCCGCAACAGTACCGGATTTCATAGCGCCCTGGATACCGGCGTCAACCCCAGGAATGTATTGCTAACGAGTATCACCGAGGTCAGTATCAGTGACGTCTGAATA
>CALYOC010000006.1 GCA_945227095.1 uncultured Clostridia bacterium | reverse complement strand
CTTAAGGTGAGGGGAGCCGAACACAATATGCCGAAAATTTGATATTACGGTGTATTTTCACTTTTTCACCGTTGTCGGGCGTCAGCCCGACTGCCGTCTCAAAAGCAAAAATCCATCCGTACTCTCTGCGTTTTCGGTGCAGAGCAGTTTAAAACGAGAAGATTTTTGCCCAACAAGGTACAAAATCGCCGCCATACTGCCGTATGGTAAGATTTTTAACGCAGTTCAGGCGAAAATATGCCGTTTTAAACCATATCGGGTTCGACTCCCCTCACCTTTTAAGCAAACTCTCCCTGCTCTTATAATCCGGAAGAACGCTTTCAAGCAGAGAATAAAACTCTTTGCCATGATTTTTATACTTAATATGACACAATTCGTGAACGACGACATAATCGATAGCCTCGTCGGGAAAAAGCGCAAGGTAGCAGGAAAAACAAATATTATTTTTTCCGCTGCAAGAGCCGTACCTCGTTCGCGCACTTGTCACGCTCACCCTGTTTGGATACAAATTCAAAACTCTGCTGTAATGCTCAACCTTGTCGTATATCACAGCCCTTAGCCGTTCCTTGAGTTCCTCCTTTTCCGCCTGAGTCTGCGGAAAATCGGGAAGCCTGTCATTTCTCAGGCGAGCAATTTTTATATGCTTTTCAATCCAATCGGAGTGAGATGAAACAAAACTCTCGATTTCAACTTTACTCGCTCCTATCGGAGCTCTGACCGTTAAATTTAAACTTCTGTCAATCTCCAGACACAGAGATTTTCTCTTTGAATAAATAACCGAATAGTCCATTTTTTCTCTTTCACCGCAGGTAAAGAACGGCGGTTGATATATTTTTAATAATCAATATATACTTAAATTAAATCTTAATATAGCTCTGCGAAACATATCCCGTATATGTTCTGCCGCTCCTGACGCAGGAAATGCTGTACCAGCCCGACGCGGCGCCCGTGACGGTCACCTTCGAACCCCTTTGGAGCTTAAATTTGACCTTATATGTACTTCCTGCTCCGGATCTTACATTTAAACTCGAAGCGGTGACGGTGCCGGTACATCTTCCGACCGCACCGATATTTACAAATGTTCCGTACACCTTTTTACCCGACACGGTTCTAAAAGGTCTGACGGCATATTTATACTTCTTTTTAGCGATAACCGTATTGAGATACGAAAGCGACGAAGCGGACAATTCCTTTATCTTCTCATACCTTGCGGTTTTGGTATTGTACCTGTAAATCTGATAGCCCGACGCGCCGCCGACCTTTTTCCAGGACAGCTTAATCTGTGTACTTTTAGGCGAAGCCGCCGTAAGCGAGCTGACACTTTTAGGGCCTGTATAAGCCGCGAGGGCGGTGCCGTAAGCGCTGTAATAATTGGCACCCGAAAAAGCTCTGTACGCGCGCACCCTGTATGAATACGAGGAAGCCGCGCCGAGTCCCGAATCGGTGTATTTGAGCACGGACGCGCCCACAACCTTAATTCTCTTATAATCTGCCGAGCCGGCACTCTTGCGGTATATCTCATACCCTGTTGCGCCGTTTACCTTATTCCAAGAAAAGCTTACAGACGAGGAATTTGAAGATGTGAATTTAAGAACCGGAGCCTTTGGCGAGGTCACCGCGTTGTAGAAAAGCGGCTCACCTGTATGCTCCGCTCCCGCGCTGTCATAAAACACCGCCTCTATCTTAAACTTATACTGCGTGCCGGAAGCGAGTCCGCTCTCCTTATAAACGCCGTCAATGTCCGCCACATCGGCAACCTCAACATAGTCATCGGGCTGAAGCTTGTACCTATATACACGATATTTTTTAAACTTGCAGCCCGCCGGAAGCTGCGACTTCCATCTTATTTCAAGCGAATCGGTTGTACGGCGGCAGTCGGTGACGGAAATCTTTACCTCCTGCTCGGAATAATACCAGAAGTTCACATCAACATTACCGCTGATTCCGGGAACACTGCCTGCGCTCGAATACTGCCAAAATCGGTAATCGCCCTTATACGAGGTCTTTGTAGTATAATTCGCAAGCCAGATATAATACGGAATATCTGCGGCATTCATATGATTTGTGAGCATATCGGAGTTTGCGTACACCATAGGCGTATAGCCGGCTCCGATAACTCTCTTGCAAAAGGCGTTTACAATATTTGTCGCCTGCGCTTTAGTCAATTTCGCATTCCACAGTCTGCCGCCGAGTCCTGTCGGCAGGCTCGCGTATTCGTAGTCTATTACAACGGGAAGCTTAATATCAAATTTCTTAATTATGGAGAGTACGAAGTCCGCTTCTTCCTTTCCCTCGTCGACGGTTATCGCCTGCGAATAAATATATACTCCGACAGGTATTCCCGCCGCCGCGGCATTTTTGATGTTTTGAGCGTAATAGCGGTCATATACCAAATTACCCGCCTTACCGTAGCCCCTATAAGCGACTCTGACTATGGCAAAGCTTACTCCTGCCGCCTTTGCCTTTTTCCAATTATCGGTACTGATAGCCCCTTGATACTCGGAGACATCAACACCTCTTTTTATCTCATATGAGCTATCAAATCTATTATTATGCGTATATACCTTACCGGTGAAGGAATCCGCACCCGATGTTGTCGCCCTTTGTCTGTCATCCTCTTTGCCGTCGTGCTCGGTCTGCTCAGACTCACCGCTAAGACGATAATACCCGGGGTCAAATGAAGGCGAAGCCGCCTGACAGGGAGATACACCGACGGAAAAAATAATACACGCACATATGATAAAACTCAATATCCTTTTCATTTGTTCTCTCCTAAAATACATTTGCCGATTCCATTTTAACAAATATTCGATAATAATTCAATCTGTGTATATATTTACCAAGACGGGTCGAGCGCACTACTTCAAAAAGTACTTGACGCTGTATCCGTCAAATTTTTTGTACTTGATATGGTAAAAATCTCCGTTTGCGCCGAGTCGGTACACCTTTGCTCCCTTAGGCGCGGTACCGATAACAGGCGAAGTTCCCGCCGCCGCGCGCCTGATATTGAGAGGCTTCGAGTGTGTTGCGACGGTGAGTTTCGGCCTTTTGAGCAACGCCTTGCCGATAAGCCATATCTCCGTTATACGACACTTTTGGAGAGTGTCGAACTTAACGCGGACGACATTGCCGGACACGCGGGCATATTTTTCCCTGCCGTACAGAGAGTACTTTCCTTTGTAAAGCCCGCTGTCGAGTATGTCAACATACATCACTCCGCCCTGCTCATACGCGCCGACTGCGGCGATATAATGCCCGGAGGTGCTGAACAGTCCCGCCGGAGCGAGCGCTCCGCCCGACGTACAGAGAATTGCGGTATTGCCCTTTTTCAAATGGCTTTTCAAAGCCTTAAAATCGCCCTTTTTAAACGAGAATCCGCCATACACAGAGCTCAAATACCTCATACCCACACCGACATCCGTTCCGTTTTCGGTGCGTGCAGAGCACCTCAAAAACTCCGTTGTTATTGTATTTATCGACGAATAACGCCTGCCCCTCAAATTTGACACCGCGTTAAAAACCGCGCAAACGCCGCAGCCCGAAGTCTTTATCGTCTCCTTAAAGGGCGTACTCTGTCTGTCATACAAAAGCGACGGATAATTATTCTGATTTTCAAATATGTAGCGAGTCATCATCTTCTCCTTTCCCGGCGGCCTTGCCCGTGCTGTTCATAACCGCTGCGAGACCTGTCGCCGCCGCAGGTATAATCAAAGTGTAAAGCAAAACCTTAAGCATATGTGAAAAGCTCTCGTCCGGGCTGAAGGAGATATAGACAACATTGGCAACTATATATCCCGCCGCAGACTGAATAAAGGTTCTGAGCACTCTGCTGTTTTTTAACTGAAATAAAAATTTTTCCATAATCTTTTTCATAAAATCACCTTTCCCGGAAACAGCTGCCGCGGTTTCCGCCAAAATATAAGCCGGACCGATATACCTGCCTTGCGCCATAGCACATTTGTCCTTTTTCAAGACACTCTTTTACGAGGCACACGCGCCCGGCTTTTCCTCAAGGTGAGGATAGTTGAACCCGATATGGTTTAAAACGGCATATTTTTGCCTGACCTGCGTTAAAAATCTTGCCATACGGCAGTATGGCGGCGATTTTGTGCCTTGTTTAAGCAAAAATCTACTCGTTTTAAACTGCTCTGCACCGAAAATGCAGAGAGTATGGATGGATTTTTGCTTTTGAGACGGCAGTCGGGCTGACGCCCGACAACGGTGAAAAAGTGAAAATACGCCGTAATATCAAATTTTCGGCATATTGTGTTCAACTCTCCTCACCTTAAGATGTGAAATACACCAATAACAATGACGCGCAAAGGGAGCACACGGCGGTGATTACCACCCATTTGAGCTTATCCGCCGCGTGAGCCGGTCTGTCCCTGACCTGCTCTACGCGCGACTTTATTTCCGAGACATCGGCAGAGACATTTTTCATACGCTCCGCAAGCACCGCCACGGACTCGGTAAGCTGTCTTATCTGCGAGAGGTTCCTTTCCGCCGAATCTATCCTGCGCGTGTTCGATTTCGCCCGCTGCTCCAGGGCGGCAAGGCGTTCGGTAATTTTTTTATCCTTCATTTTTCATTTCCTATTCTACAAATCCTCTTACTTCAAAAAATGTTCCCTCCGGGAAAAAGAGAGTTGAAACGGTTGAGTCGGAATTTTTCGTCGTTCCGAGATATATCCGCACGCCGTAAGAATCGGAGATGTTGTTGTAGCAATTTATTCCTGACCCGACGAAGGAAACAGACGCCGTGTTCGCCTGATTGCCGTAAATTCCGGTTCCGCCGTAATTACTCTTTCTGATGTCCGTCAACCAGCTTCCGCACTTTTCAAGCTTTATAAGTAGGGTTGTGCCTGTCCCGGAGGAGGTCTTTGTCGCAAAGGTGCTCGGAGCGAGAATGGCTATTGCGGTCGAGCTTGCCGTGCCGTCCTTGGCGAGCAGATTTATAGTACCCGATAAATCAGCCGCCTTTTCAAGCTTCGGAACGGTCAGGATAATGACATACTTCTCACACGCATAATCCGGGTGAGCAAGTTCGAGATATTCCGTTTCACTTTCGCTCACGCCTTTGTAAAGAGTTTTCCACTTTTTCTCGGCGACGCTCAAAACATCATTCTCCAGCCTCAAGCCGCTTCCGACTTTAAATGCGTCCGCTTTTTTCGAGTCAAGATCACTGATTTTACTCATATTTGATGAAACAGCGCTTTGAGTCGCCCTCAAAATATCATAGTATCCGCCCAGGACATCGTAATCTATAAGACCGAGGTCCATCGCGGTGAGGTTGCCCTCCAAGGTTACTCCCTCTATGGCGGGCTTGTTTTCAAGCGCGTTATAATCACTTTCAACCGACGCGGATATGACAGAATCCTCCGATATAATTATATTCTCGCCGGCAGTGAGCGTATTCTGCTTTGTGTAAATCCGGTCGACAAGTTCCTCGACATGCTCCCTCTCTAAATGTGCAAGCGCGTCAATTTTGTCGCCCAGACTTTTGCCGCCGTCACAGGAGAGCGGCAACGCGCCGTCCGATATCTCGTCCGAGGTGACAACGCTGATAGTGTCGCCCTCGATAGCCACACCTGCGCCGGCGCGGTAGTTCCTCATCTCACCGGTCTCTCCCTTTTCGCCGCGCTCTCCCCTTTCGCCTCGCTCGCCCGTATCGCCCTTATCTCCTTTTTCTCCCTTTTCACCCCGGTATTTGCCGAGGGACAAATCGTACAGGAAAGTATTTATCTTCTCACTCAAAGCCCTGTCATTGCTCTCAACTTCTGCGAGGGCGGCGAGCGCCTGTTCATACAGCGTCGCCTGCTCCGCTTCGGTCATTTCATTCTCGCTGTACGCTCCCGTGACGACATCGAGCTTTACAAACGCCGTGCGCAAAATCGCGGTGCTCTCGCCCTCTCCGGAACAGCAGGCATATACGCCCACAAGAAGCTTGCCCGACTCGCAGACTGCCTTTTCGGGAATAATACAGCTTCCGGCGTCGCCGCCGAGCTCGTCTATCATAACGGGGTAGGTGTTGCTCTCGGTCGTTCCGAACACCGCCACCTTTACAAAGGAGCGCCAGCCCTCGTCAAAGTAAAACAAACATTTTTGAGTGTTACGGCAACCGCTGACAAGCAAGGGAGCCTTGACAGTCTTTATGGAACTGCCCGAAATTTTAAAAACAAATTCATTCATTTCATACTCCCCGCATTAAAGTGTTCAATCCCTTGCTCAAATACCTTCTCTGATTGGTGGTGTAGTTGCTGCCGAAGCCGGTGAATCCTCTGCCCGTCTTTATCTTCGTATATGCGTCACGGATTATCTTATCGAGCTGAGTAGAAGAGATTCCGTCTATTTTAACCTGCTGATTCTTTTTAGATTTTGACGAGGACTTGCGAGAGTTCAGCGACGCATATTTGTAAGCCATATTTCGCTCGAACTGCTCCTTTGCAAGAGCGGTTTTATAATTGTTATAAATAGCGTTGAGCAAGTTCTTGCGGTTGTCGGCGGCTGACTTATACGCCTTGTAATCCCTGTCGGAGGAAAGCTTGTAGTTGTTGTACAAATTATCCACATAATCATTCCACGAATCACGCTGTGAATCGCGAAGCTTTTCATATGAGGCGAGCTTATCGTACAGGGCGTCGCCCTCCTCCTTATATATATCATACGCCTGCGAATACAGGGTCGGAATAACAGAATTGAGTTTGTCCATATAGCTCTGATAGGCGGTGTTTGCCGCCGTGGAAGCATAGGAATTTGAGTAGCCGCCGGTGAGCGACGACGCGTCCGCCATTGTATTCTCCATAGCCTGTTTTCCCAAACTCTCATACTGATTTTTGTAAATATTGTATGCCCGATTGTAGTATTCGCTGTCATTTATATCAAAGGCTTTTCTGGAATCAATCTGCTTTACAAGAGCGTTCATCAGCGAATCATAGGAGCTCTTAAATCCCCCGGAATATGTATTTTTCCAATCCGAATAAGCCTTTTTTGAAGCCGCCGAGGGTGTATAAGAAACCGTGTTTTTCAAAACGCTGTTGTAAAGCTTCTTCCAATAATCTGAATTTTTAACTGCCATTTTTACCTCCTTTTTCTCTGAAAATCTTGTGAAGGCTCTCCGAGTGCCTATGAGCCCACCGCTATCCAAGCAATATTGGCAGTGTTGTTCACAGGCATATTTTCACAATGATACTTTATTGTCATGCTCGTCCTTGAAACAGCGGAAACGCTCGCAAACATTTTATTCGGCGCGCTTGTCAAAACGGTAACCGTCACAATCGGCGGCTGCGAAAACGCCTTGTTAAACGCTACATTCATAGTATATGTAGTTGAGACCTTATTGATAGTGCCGTTAAAGACCGCCTTACCGAAGTCGATTACAGGAAGCCTTTTGTCGATAGAGGCAACGCTCTGCCGAAGCTCCTCAACGCCCGCCGAGTTCTTCACCGCAAGCTCCTGAATATCGCCGAACATCTCACGCCGAACACCCTCCGGGTCAGAAAAGTTCTCGGAATCAATGTTCTGGAAGGTGTATTTTGCACTTGCAAATGTATTCATAAGCCACGAATACAGCCGGTTTAACTGCTCGGCGCTTGAGAGTCCGTTTTTGATAAAGGACGGCACGGAGTAATTAAAAATTGCCATCTGTTTCACTCCCATTCTGCGAGAAATAATGTATGGCAAATAACCGAAAACCTCCGCTTCCGGAAAGCTTCCACCTGAAGTGGTCGCACCGCGGCAACCGCAGAGGTACGCTGTGTGAGCCGAGCGACTGACAATTAAAGGTGAACACCTTGTAAAACTCGGAGCCGTCGGTGCTGAAAAAGACATCTATATCCGAGCCCTTATCCGCCTCAAAGGTAAATGATACGGAATTGATATACTTTCGCTCATCCGTTTCGAGTCCGATGTCTCCGCTGACCATAAACCAATCAACCCGCTTTTCATACTCGCTTCCCTCGGCGCCGCTGAGTCCGATAATCCTGTGGCGCTTTTCGTCACCGATTACATTCTCCTCCAGCGCATAGAGTCCGCCCTCGAAAATCAAAAAGTCAATTATATTTACCTCGTCCTGTCTGTTCCATATCCCCTTTACGGTATCATAGACAAACAGTTCCCGTTTACCGCTGCGCTTATTCACCATTGAGACATAGTACTTGTCCGAATACGAGGCGGCGACGGCTGCCGTATAGCTGTCCTCGCCCAAGTCGCGCGAGATGTCCGTTGCCGAAGCACCGTCATATGCACATATCCCTCCGCGCCACTTGTAGTACAGTACATCATTGACAAGCTGCACCGATTTTTCACTTCCGCGCTCAACGCTGAGAACATTCTTCTCATATGTTAGCTGATAGTTGGCAGGCTTACTGCCGCTGAGCTTGTGCAGGCAGTCCTCTTTGAAAAAGAGGAGATAATTCAGATATTTGCCGACCGCGGTATATGCTCCGTCCGAGCCGACGCTCACGGAATACGAGTCCGAGGAAAGTCCGGAGTAGGTATCCCACGCCCTGAAATTTCCCTGCTTACAGGCTCTGATTTCACCGGTCGATTTATCAACGCCCCAGAGCCTGTTGGAGTCCTCGCTCAAAAAGCCGATATCCGGGACGCTTATATCAATATCCGCTTCATCGCAGTTGTAAAAACCCGATTTGAGATAAAATTTCTTCGCCCAAAAGTCCGTGGGCAAGTCAATGGCGATAACGAGCGGACAAAACGCGGAATTGCTGAAGGCGCGGTCGTACCACTTTATCCACTTAATTTCATATGTACCGTTGATAACGGAGCCAAAAGACAGGCTGACGCTGTCTCCGGCGGAGATATTTCCGAGCGGATTGATACCCTTAAGCGCAAAATCACGCACAAGTGCCGGTGAAGATATATGCATTACGAGATGAATTTTGTCAACAGGGTAGCTCTCCTTCTTATCTACCACAAACTTCCTCAAGGTGTAGGTGCTGTCAAGCCAATACTTGTCAATTTCGGAGTCAACGGGCTCCTTGCCCATGCCGTACTGCGCCGGAAATTTGTAGCAGCTCTCATCCGCGCCCGCCTCCGTCAAACCAAAGGACACCGCAACAGTCTTAGGATTCTGAAGCTCGTCATAGTCGTCCTCCTTTTCAAGATGGATATGATACTCCATATCCATAACCTTATAGACGGTCTTTCCCGAACTCTCGTCCTTTTCACCGAGGGTATTAAAGTACTTCTTGTCCGGATATATCAGCGCATACGCACCCATACTGACAATTTCTTTCTCGCCCGGCGTGAGCTTGCTGTTCTCGTCATTTATAGCCAAATCCGCTCCCGACTCGTCCTTGCCGAAATAAATTATTCCGTCCTTGATATACAAGAGCCTGTCATTACGATAGGAAACCGCCTGCACCTCACCTCCGAAATCCTTAAAAAGTTTGCGCGGCTGACGAGCCGCCGCAAGCGGATACCTGTCGCTGACAATGTTTCCGGTGGTGTAAAAATTATCCGCCGGAATTATACTGTTCTTGTTATAACCTTTAAAAGCGGTTATGGAATATTTCTTCTTTTTAATCTCATTAAGCTTTGGTAAATTCATAGCTAATCCGCCTTTAACTTACTTCCGATGGGACGGTGAGTGCGGTTGTAGTAATTGAAAAAATTCATATACGCAACATTAAACATCACCGCCGAATTGTTATACCGCGCGAGTTCATTGTTATAATAATCAATCTGCGCCGAGAGATATTTGACATAAAGCGAGTCATAGGGAGGGGGAGCCAACAAAACGGTATCTCCCGCCACGGATTCATCATACCCGTCAAACTCGCTTATCGTCGCTCCCGAATGAGTTGAAATAATCTCCTTGAAAATCTGATAGTCAATCTCCGAGAGCCAACTCACCTTTTCTTGAAGTGAAAAGGCATTTGGTTTTAACGAATCGACGGCGCTTACCGCTTCACTTACAGTCACTGTGCCTGTGCCAGACTGTCAATCAAGGAGCTCGCCTGGCCCTCCTGCCTTTCCTTATTCGCAAGAACCTGCGCCACACACATAGGCACGCTGACCTCAACTCCGCGCGGCACCGCATATCCCTTTCCGTTCACATACACCCTGACCGGTGCACTGTATTTCGGGTCCTTTGATTTAAAAAGCTTCACCTTGACAAGCGAAGCGCCCTTTTCAACTGATTTCTTTGCCATAAATTATTCCTACCTTTCTCAAATATCTGCGCCGGGCAGAGCCGCCCGACGCATATTAAAAAGCTTAGTTCGCTTCAACAATATCGCTGTCATCGGTACAGCATTCAACGCGAACCATATACTCGTCAACAAGTATTTCAGCGGTCTTCGTAGCCTTCCAGCCGATAGTGGCGCGCTGATTGAGCGGGTCATTTCCTGCTCCGAGAGGCTTGATGATATGCTCAAGTCCGCCGCCGTCCACCTGAGTTGTACCATAGGCATTTTTGCCGATAAAGTAGCACGCGTAAACAGCGAGAATTTCGTCCGCCTCATAGTACGCGGTTGCCGAGGAAAAACTCTTGCCGTCAAATACGGTATAAGTATCGGAGTTCTTCGTATAGTATGTTTTACCGCTGACGGGTGCGTTGTCGTTGGTAACCTTATACGACAAAATGGGACAGGTGGAGTCCTTCCAAATCTTCGCCTGTGTGTTTTCAATAAACCTAACACCTGCGAGTTTGCCTATCTCTCCGTCAAAAATGTTCGCACTCGACTCATATTTGTGCGCTTCAATCCACTCCTTATCAGCCATAAGCTCAGTGGCGACATCGGGGTGCACAATGCACACATAGGAGCCGTCAAACTTAGGCGCGTTGTGCCTTTTCAGGTCACCTGCCGCCTTTCTTATCAAGGACGGAGTGAGCTTACAGCTCTTGTCCAAATCACTCCTCATTTCAACCGCGGTGAGTGAGTTGTCCTCACCGACCTTGGGAGCGTAGCGAACATTGGTGCCCGCGGAGATAACCTCTCTTGTTACCTTGTTGAGCACTCTGCCTGCCTGCGAGCCGCTGAGCGCGGTCGCCTGAACGATAATCGGGTCGATAGCCGTCAAATCGAGCATATCAGACACCTCGATGTAGTCACCGAACTGTGTGACCTCGCTCGTCACGGTCTGCACATCAAGCTTATTTCCGTCCGGAGTTACACCCTCTGTAAGAGTTGTCGCGGAGAGGTCCGCCACAAGAGGAGTAAACTTCCTGAACTCAATGCTCTTGCCGTTTCCGGCGGGGATATTGTACTTATCCGCAAACTGGTCGAAGATAAGCTCGGGTGACGCGAGAGAAATCAGCCTTTTCTCATAATAGGTTTTCATCTCACTGCTCAAATTGTTCTGCTCGGTGCTCGTCTGAGTCGTCTGCCCCGCAAACATCTGAATATCTGTCTTTAACATAATCTTTCCTTTCCTTATTAAAATGTGATTCTTTCTCCTCGGAGGACGCGCCTTTCAATTTCGTCCATATCCGAGGCGGTCAGAGCGGAAATGTCCTTTTTACCCACTATGCCCGCCGCCGATACGCGCGAGTCGCTGGGTCTTTGGGACGAGGCCTTTACATCGTTTAAAACCGCTTGCTTCGCCTGTTCCACCGCAGAGGATATAATCTGCTTGTTGTGAATTACCTCATAGGCGGTTTTAACCGGTATTCCTGCCTTTAAAAGAGTTGTAAAGCTCTCGTTTTCACTCTCCTGCGCCAAGTCAAAGTCGGGATACTCCTGCGCCGTCTGTTCAGCCTGCGCCATCCAGTCCGCATATACCGCGTCGGCATACTCAATTCTCTGCCTCTCCTCGACGGCTCTGCGGAAGTCCTCATTCTCCCTTTCGAGCTGTTTGACATATTTTAACTGCTCAACGCTCATACCCTTGCTCTGCGCCTCCTGTTCAAGATATGCCTCGTCCTGCTCGGCGGCGGAAATAATCTTTCCGATGTCCGACGAGTCCTCGCCGTACCTGAGCGCCAAAAGGTCAACGAGCGGCTCAATTTCACCGAGTCGCTGTTCAAGCTGCTTTGTCTGCTTGAAGCGCTTGTTGATAATAGACTGCGTTTTTTGAGTGAAAAGGTCCTTGTACTCCTCCTTTATCATTCGTTCAAATTCCGCTTTTCTTAACTGCTCGTCATCGACGGCAGTCTCTGATTCAGGTGCCGAAGCGTCCGAGATGTCCTCTTTGACTTCGGAATCCTGCCGCTCGGCGACAGCGGTAATTTCTTCGCCCGCTTCGGGTGAAACTTCACCCTCTCCCTGTGCAAACATCTGCAAATCGGGAAATAAAAAGTTTTTACTCATGGTTTTACCTCCAAGTGTGGTTATTCGCCCCGGAAACGCACCCCGACAACCGTACACCCACGGCCGATAGGGACTAAAGCTGCCAAGGGCTGCCGTTTTCCGCGGTGTGATGTCATTGTAGCAAATATGATTTTTCAAAATGACCAACATACAGTTTTTTGCGGAGAAAAATCAGCTTCGCAAAACATTTTTAAGCTTTGTCCTGCTGCCGTTCTCTCCGGGCGGCGCAAGCTTAATATCCGACCCGCTCTGCTCGGTGGGAGTTTCACGGCGCAGCTGCTGCTCAAGCAACTCAACCTGCGCGCTCAACTGCTGCATACTGTTAAAAATCGAGGCGTTTTTTACAATGCTCTCTCTCATCTGCTCCTTGCCCTCAAAGTCCATAGCCTCAATGGCGACAAGCGCCTGCGAAGAATTCTCCGGATTAAACATACCGAGCTTATACAGGTTGAGTATCATCTCATTCTGACTCTCCCTTGTGAACGGATTTGACTTTTGAGCGACAACCTTAATATCAAACACGGGAAGTCTGCTGCCTAAATCAACCCCGAATTTTTCTCCCTGCGGCAGAACCGTCAGCGCGGAGTTGTCAAAGGAGATAAACTCTCCCTCGGCATTCTCCCCCACAATGCGAAACACGCGGGGTTGAGTGT
>CALYOC010000005.1 GCA_945227095.1 uncultured Clostridia bacterium | reverse complement strand
GGAGCCTGCTGCGAATCGACTGCCGTTTTTTCCGTTGCGGCTGCAGCGGCAGCCTCCGTATTTGCAGTCTCGGTCGGCGGTTGTTCGGCGTATGAGGCTGTGCTTACGAACGATAAGAGCATAACCGAGCTGAGGAGGATTGAAATAAATTTTTTCATTTGTGACACCTACTTAATTAGTATATTTATATCTTTAATTACAACTATATCATCGTCACTTGTCATTATCAATACGGTAATCGCCTTTTCTCCGTTTTTTATAAATTTGCAAACGGGCTTTTGTCGTATCTGACGGAATAAAATTTGAACCTGCAAACGATAAAATTTGTAAATTCATTTCGGGACTTGGATTTTTTAAAACATCATTGTATTTTTTTGTAAAAGGTGGTAGAATGAATTTGATTTTATATGGCAAGATTGCTGTTTAGTTATGGGGGTAATGATTTTGGACGAACAGCTTCTTCGTATGTTTGTTTACGGCAATTCTGAAAAATATTCGGTACTTAAAGATGTGCTTTCGGCGCATTTGAAGTCCGAGAGCGACAAATCGGCGGCGTTGGGACATATTGACCGCGCCGTCAAGGAGATACTGTGCCTTTCCGAGCAGTTTGGTTTTTGCGGAAATCTGTGGAAGTGTTTTTTGTCGTATTTGCTTATTGAGGACGAAAACCCTTATACACTCAGTCTCGAAATGAGAAAAGAGGGCGAAAGCCCGGTCAAATCGGTCGCCGTATCGGATTTGCGTAAGATGTATAAGCTGTTTTTTTATGACTTTAAACCGCTTGAAAAATGCTTGGGAGAGAGGTTCTTTTCCTACTTTGAAAACACCGATTTTTCCGATGAAAAGATTGGCGGACGAAACAACATCGGCAGGATAGTCAGCGCCTTTGCAAAATCGCTTAACCAAGCGGAAAATGAGGAGGATTTCATCTCTGTCACAGAGGCGTTTTACCGCGCAAACGGAGTGGGAAAATTCGCTTTTTCTAAGGCGTTCCGACTTGCCGAGGGAGCGGATTTTGCGCAGGTTATTCCGATATATGATATGAAGGATGTCGGCTTCAATGACCTTTGGGGATATGAGTATCAAAAGAGCCGTATCATTGCCAATACTCAGGGCTTTGTGAACTCGAAGCAGGCGAACAATGTCCTGCTGTACGGCGACGCAGGTACCGGCAAGTCCACTATGATTAAAGCGGTCTTGAACGAGTTTTATTCTTCCGGCTTGCGTATGGTTGAGGTGTATAAGCATCAGTTCAAGCAGCTCTCGTCCCTGATTCAGCAGATGAAAAGCCGAAACTACTATTTTATAATATATATGGACGATTTGTCCTTTGAGGACTTTGAAATCGAGTATAAGTATCTCAAGGCGGTCATCGAGGGCGGACTCGAAGAGAAGCCGAAGAATATTTTGATTTATGCCACCTCAAACCGCCGTCATCTTATAAAAGAAACCTGGAATGACAGGAGCGATATGGATTCCGACCTGCACCGTTCGGACACGATGAGCGAGAAATTGTCGCTTGCCGACAGGTTCGGTTTGTCAATCAATTTTTCAAAGCCTAATCAAAACGATTATTTCAGCATTGTCACCCATCTCGCACGGAAAAATTCTATCGATATGGATGAAAAAATGCTTTTGGACGGTGCGCGTCAGTGGGAGCTCTCTCACAGCGGGCGCTCCGGCAGGACGGCTCAGCAGTATATCAATCACTTGCTTTCATCGAAGTGATAATACTGTGATTTTCCTTGAATTTAAGCGGTATTTTGCCGCATATTAAGCAATTGATAGTAAGGTGTCGAATGAAGAAGTTTTTAGCATTCCTAACGGTATTTTTTTTAAGTGTGTCAATGCTCTGTGTTTGCTTCGGCGCACCGGCACAACCGACCTCGCGGAATGAAGAGCAGGAGATGGCGCTCGCCCAGGGAAGCCGTTACACCCCGAACAAAGAGGGCACTTTTGACCCGTATATTGAGAAATTTATGAAAAAGTATGACCTTGATGAAGAAAATTTTGCTTTTTCGTATCTCAATCTTTATACGAATGAGGAGTACGATTTTAATGAAGATAAGCTTTTCCCCTCGGCAGGGCTGGAAAGGCTCCCGCTCTGTATGCTCTATTATCAGATGATGAGCGAGGGCAAGCTCGGCTGGAACACCGAGATTGCCGGAAGCACGGTAAACTATCTTGTAAATGACGCGCTCTCGCCGGAAAACAATAAAGAAGCGACCGAAAAGCTCATTGACCATATTGGCTCATACAGTGATTTCAAGGAGAAAATTGCTTCTTTTTCGGAATCGGAGTTCACCGAGCAATTCGTTTCCGAAAGGGTGCTCACCTGCGGATATATGAAGGATGTTGTTCATAAGATGTACTTTGACGCTAAGAACAGGTACGGACAGAGCTTTCTTGATGACATCGTTTATCCTGTAAGAGATGCCAACGAGGGAAAGTATTTGAGCAAGTATGTTCTCAATTATTCAATCAGCGGGGTTGACGGAACGCAGGATGATGTGAGTGCGGCGGCGGCGGTAGTCGGCACGGAGCAAAGTTATGTCATAAGTGTCTTTGTAAAATCGTCCTCGGCACAGGAGATAATCGGTCAGCTCAACAAGATGGTCTGCAAGTACAACACCGAGGTTGTCAGCGGTAAAAACGGCGAAACCACAACAAAATACACTACTTCGCTCGCTGATGTTCCGGAAAAGGATAAAAAGAGTTATGACGGTAGCGGATTCAGGAAACCGGCGCTGTGGATTTCTCTTGCGATGGCGGTAATTTTGGTGACCGGGGTGCTTGTATTTTTGATTATGAAGGTTAGGGAGAATAAAAATTTATTCAACAAATAAATGAGGATTATTCATAAATAATGAGAGTAAAACCGACCGATTTTTCAGTTGAAAAGCGGTCGGTTTTTTCCGTTTTTTCGGGTGCTTTTTTCGGACTTCCCCGAGGCGGTTATGTTTTCAGCCCGGAAAGTCGAATTTTTTAACAGATACGGGAAAAAGTTGTAAAAAAATCGCGTTTTTTGTAAAAAAAATCTCCCTATTGCACAAAATCGTGAAAGTCAAAATGTCATATTTTCACAAAAAAAATTGAAAGTTAATTATTTGTTAACATTTGTGTTGCTTTTACCGACCGATTATAGTATTATATAAATATGTAAATCCGCCCGACCGAGGGGTCGGTGCGCGCTGTTACAAAACTAACCCAGACTAAGGAGTGTGTTTTTTTGATGAAAACAGGCAAGAAAATTCTAAGCATTGTTTTGGCGTTGTTGCTTATGACAACGACTTGCAGCTCAGCATTGGTTGCCTCTGCGTGCATGGCTAACAACCATGATGCGTACAAAGAGGCGTCTGATTTGCTTGACTTGATTGATGAAAAGCTTGACGCTTACAATGTGGATATTGACGGAACGCTCGACGGGCTCGTCAATGGTAAAGACTTGTTGAACAAAGTTGACGGTATGATAAACGAGGAAGCTCTCAACGGCTACATTGAGGGTTATATCTCCGGTTATCTTGAGAACGGACAATGGCTTCTCGATATGGGAAATGAGAAGGTTGTCGAGCTTCTCAACCAATACCTTCAGGTTTCGAAAACGGACGGTTATCTTGACAATCTCGACGAATACCTCACCGCTGTTTTGGAGCTTCTTCCCGAATTGAGTGAGATTGACGAAATGGTTCTCACCGCACTTGCGGAGAATCTCGGCGTTTCCTCTGTGGAAGACCTCAAGGATATGCTTCCCACAGTTGCCGAGCTCGACAAAATGGTTGACGATGCCGTCGGACAGTATCTCAACGACGGAACAAAGCTTGTAGAGCTTCTTGACGGCTTGCTTCAGCAGCTTCTTGACGCCAAGGTCGGCTTGCAGTACACCAACGGTGTTCTCAGCGGAGTAAACGGAGAGCTTGTAAATGACGAAATGCTCAACGGTCTCATTGAGAACTACTTGGGAGATTACATATGCGACGGCAAATGGTTGATTGATTACGCTGACAACTATGTCAACGAGCTTATCAACAAATATGTCAGCATCGACTCTTTGAATGAAATTATTCAGACGAATGTTCTTGCGGACAACTCGTCTATTATGCAGAATATTTTCAGTTCCCTGGGTTCAATGCTTCCCGTTGACAACTCTCAAGGCGCTACATACGAAGGCCTTATCAAAGGACTCATTCCGATTCTTTCCTGCTTGTCACTTGACAACATAATGGGCGGTGATTTTACTGTTGCAAGCCCCTCTGCGTTTTATTATCTCGCCGGACTTGATATTGACGAAAGCGGAACTAAACTTCCGTATGTCGTTGAAAATTCGGACGGAAGTTTGGTTGCATATGATTCATATTTTGATTATGTAAACAGCGTTCTCTCCGGATACGGAATCACAAGCAGGGTATCTCCGATTATCAACCTCACCGCTGAGCAGGCAAATGAGCTTCTCGGTTATGTTCAGCTTGAAAAAGCCGGCGGAACACTCCAGGATATCAAAGCGGCAGGCTTCGATTGGACAGAATATGTTCCCTCCGACAAGGCTATTGAAGTAGCCAATACCCTTATCAAAATCGACTTGGGCGACGCGCAGAAGCTCGGTGCTATCATCGAGACACTCGCCGGCGGTGCAACCGAATTCAACCCCGGTGCCGACCTTGCTTATATCCTTGTTGATTTAATCACCGATTTGAAAACTGACCCTGTAAGAACTCTGCTTAAGAAATTGGGCAGCTCACAGTTCAGTGAATTGATAGTATTTGTTGTCGGTATTGCCGAGGGACTCTTCGGTGTTGATTACAAGACATACGACCTGTATATGGAAGGTATCGTACAGGATGCCGACGGAAATTACTACGATTATGTAGAGGTTTCATATGATGAAGAAGGCAACCCCGTACTTTCCTATAAGCACGGCGGATTGGACAATTACCTTGACACAATTGATTCCGCGGCAAAACTTCTCAATGGCTTATGGAATGATATTCAGGCCAATGGCGAAGACCTTCTTAAAACACTCCTTGTCACAAGAATAGATAAATTGGAAGACCTTCTCAACAAAGCAGTTGAGATGATTGTAAAGATGGGTCTTTCCAAGGCGGATAAATTGAATGACCAGATTTACGCCGACAGGATTTTAATTGATATAAATAATAAAGCGATTGCTTCCTATAACGAGCAGATTGTCGTTCAGCAGCAGGTTCTCGCCGATTATCAGGCTCTCCGAACCGAACTTCTTCAAAATATTGAGCAGGCAAAGATTGACAAAGCTGTTGAGTATGAACTTCTTCCCGAGGGCACTGCTTCTTACGATGAGAACACAGTTCTGGCAGCTATTGATGCAAAGAGCAGCGAATTGAATGCCGAAATTAGTCGTCTTGAAACTGAAAAGGCTTCAATTCAAGCCGAGTACGATGCGGTTTCTGAGGAAAAAACACAACTCGAGGACCAAATGACAAGCATCGACGAGGAGCAGGGCGCATTTATTGACGATACAATTTATTCTCTTGCAGATATGTCCGATATCCAGTCTGCCGATTTCATTTCCGAGTTTAACAGATTGTTTAATTACAGATATGACGACTCCGACAACATCGTTGCCACATCCTGGAACGAATGGTTCTTAAGAGATGATGTTCAGCAGTATATTGCAGATGAAGACCTCGACAGCTTGGCGGCAACCCTTGAAGATGAATACCGCTATGCCGTACAGGATAAGATGTATGAGCTTGTTGAGGAAAAGGAAGCTCGCCTTGCCGAGCTTGAAGAGGAGCTTGCTCCTTACAACGAAGCTATCGAAGAGGCAGAGAATAAAATAGATGAGCTCAACAATCAGGCTCTCAATGAAATAAATGCCGCAGGCGACGCTGTTAAAATCTTCACCGGCGGTGACCCGAATGACCCGACTAACTTTGCCGATTTGGCTCAGCTTGACGATATGATTAGTATCGCGGCGAATGCAATTGAGGCAATCAGAGTTAATGACATTGCTCCTCTGGAGGCGGACAACTCAGCGAAGTATGCCGATATCGAGCAGTGTGAGAAGGACCTTGAAAATGTTGACACGGTAGGATATGAGCAAGAGCTCAAGGACTTCAAGAACATTGTCACCAACCTTTGCGCGTTTATCCGCGGTAACGGTGCTGACGACAATCTGTATAATTACTATGCAGAGAACGGACTTGTAGGCGCTGTGCTCAGTCAGAGCAGACTCGGTTATCTCGAAGAGCTTCTCGGCTCCGTAATCAATCTGTTCAACTATTTCACCGTTGAAATAGACGGTCAGGTTATTACAGACACATCGGCACTTCAGGATGTAGTTGATATATTGTTCGCAGATGTTCTCAACGGTCTTTATGAAGACTTTATCGCCGACCCGGTAGGAGCTGTTGCTTCCAGAATTTCCGGAATCGCTTCAATTGTCGACAAGGTTTACGATATAGGCTTGTTCAGAGATTATATCGACCAGTTCAGACCTCTTATCAATGATGTTAAAGGCATCTTTGATGATGAATTTAATACAACATGGAAGACGAATAAAGCCGGAGCGCTTCTGAGCAGCATTCCCGAGCTTCTTAAGACTTTGGATGATGCTATGGAGGTTGAGTTCATTGCAAATGCTCTTGCTCCTTACAGCGACATCGTTGACCTTGTTAAATATCTCTTGAGCGAGCAGTTCTATAACGAGCTTTACGAAGCTCCTCTTGAGTACATACTCAGTGATGAAACCTTGGGCAAACTCTTCGGAACTGATGGTACGGACGGACTTGTAGGCAACCTTCTTGGTATGTTTATTAAGGACGAATCAACTCTTAACGGATATATGGCAATCGTAGCAGACGCCTATAACAATGTTTTGACTGACCTGTACCACGATTTCCTCACCAACCCTGTAAAGGCTCTCGCTGACAGAATCAATCCTATTGTAGAGATTGTCAACAAGGTTGAGCAGGTTCTTCCCGAGGATGCCAAAGAGGTAGTTGAAGGATTCAGACCTCTTATCAATGACCTTCAATCAATCTTTGATTCAAACTTCTCTGCTGATTGGACTCAGTCCAAGGTTACAGCAATTGCCGACAGACTTCCCGGTGTTGTTAAACTTATCGGAGACGCGCTTGACAATGAAACCCTTATGGGACTTATCACAAGCAACCTTTCCGCTTATGCCGAGATAGTAAACCGCGTTAAAGCTGATTATCCGCAGATTGCGGCACAGCTCAACAATGTATTCGGCAACATTATAGATGATTATAATAATAACAGTCTTAAAGCCGTTATCGACAGAGTTCCTTCAATTCTTGATTTGGTATCCGTAATTGCGGGTGACTCCAAGCTTATTGATGAAATTCTGAAGATTGAAGCTCTCGCTGCCAATGAAACTGTCAGCGATTTGACACCTGCAATCAAGCTCCTTTGCGCAAGCATTGGCGATTACACAGGCTACTTGAAGAACATTGTTACCATGGATACTGTTGATAAATTCTTCGAGTCCCCGGTATATGCAGTAGTAGGTGTTATTCCGGACGCTTTGGGACTTGTAAGCTCCGTAACAAGCAACTACGCGCTTATCGACGCAGTTTTGAATACAAATCTCGTCGGCTCAATGGTAATAGGCGAGTATGAAATTGCCGACCTTGCTCCGTTGATTAAGCTTGTATGCAAAGACTTTGCAGCTTGGGTAGCGCCTATCGAAGCGTTGCTTAATGAGCAATTCCTTAACAGCTATTCCGCTGATAAACTTTCAGCTCTCCTGGGCGCAATTTCACCTGTGCTTGACCTTGTAGAAGCAATTCTCAGCGACGCCGATTTGGTAAATGCAGTTCTCGCATTCGAGCCGGTGGCTGAAGTCTTGGGCGACTATACAGACCTTATCGAGGCTGTACTCGCAAACTTCTCCTCTATTAAGCCCATACTTGAAGAAGCGATTGATACAATGATGTCACAGTGGAATACCTCCAAGACTAAGGCAATCATTTCTATCATTCCTTACCTCGAGGAGCTTGTTGATACATTAGTATCAATTCCGGAGACAGCAAAAGCCATTCAACCCTTCAAGAATACAATCGAAGTCCTTATGAAGGTGCTTCCCACAATCACAACAAAGGGTAACAAGATAGTAATCGGCTTCTTGGGTGATACACCTATCGACGCTATCCTCGACCAGACATTTATTACACAACTTGAGAATGCGGCTTCGGAGATCACTCCTTATATTGCCGACGGACAATACAGCGACCTCGTCATTTCGGTATGTGACGCACTTGACGGCTTATTATTCCACCTTAAGAACAGTGACCTTATCTAGACGGTTCAAAGACTTGTAGGCAGAGTGGGCAAGGTTGTCAACGAGGCGGAGAAGGCAGGAGTATTTGCCGATGTTATTCAGCAGTATCGTCCGCTTATCAATGCCGTACTTAAGACATTTGACAGCAAACTTCACAATGAGTTCTTTGCTTCGCCTGTCGGTGCAATCCTTTCAAGACTTCCGCAGCTTAAAGTAATTATCAAAGAAGTATTGAAGATTGACGCAATCAAGAACATCGAGGTTGCAGGGGTTAAGATTTCTACCTTCCTTCCGATGGTTGACACATTATACAATGTAATTGACGACAACTTCTATGCTGATTACAAGAAGTCACCGATGATGGCGGTTCTCAACAGAGCGACCTACATCAGAACTCTTGCAGAGCAGATATTGGGTACAGGACTTCTTGACAGCCTTGAGTTCTATGGCTTCAAGATTGCCGGCGCGGTAAAGGTTGTTCTTCCTCTGTTGAGTGACAATGAAATCTATGACGACTTCTGTAAGAGCGTTATCGGAACATTTATCTCCTCGAAGAGACTCGGAACAGTTTGCAGCGTTCTTAAAAATGCAATTGCTTATATCGACATCTTTGCAAGCGGTGTAAACAACGGATTGTATCAACTTATTGACGGATTGTACGGAGTTCTCAACGGACTTTATGAAGACCTTCAGCTTTCTTCAACAAATGTTGCCAACAGAACATCTCGTGTAATCATCAACAGACTTCCCTATATTCAGAATCTTTGCCATAAGCTCGGCGGACTTATCGGAGACGATAAGCTTATCAACTTGACAGCGGCTCTTTCCGATGCACCGGCTGTATTCAAGACTAAGATTCTTGACGCAGTTGAAGGCGTTGATATGATTTCTCCGTACTACTACGGAATTTCCGATATCCTTGATGCTCTTAGTGAGTATCTCGGTGAGGGCAATTACAACACATTGACAACAGCAGTTTCTTCCCTCAACGAAATGGGACCGAAGCTTATCCCGATTCTTGAAGAAGCTTTGTCAGTATCCAATGTTGAGTGGAGCGACCTCTCCGTACCGAAGTGCAATTACAGAGGAACTGCGGAAGATTATTTGGTTGAGCTTTCCGGTCAGTTAGGACAGGGAATCCTCACTCCTCTTGTTGAAACTCTCGCAGCCGCAGCACTCACAATCCCGGCGGTTAAGGACCTTGTGGGCGACATTCAGGTAACTGACCTTGCAGGCTTGCTCAATGACCTTCTTGAATTTGACTTCCAGAATGATGAGCTTGACTTTGACGCGTTCAACACCGAACATCTTCTTATCACAGGTGTAAACCTTCTTCTTCCGAAGACGGCGGCTCAGGCAAGTGCCGACACCGCTGACCAGGTAATCTTGGTAGTTACTATGTTGGGAGTCGGTGCAGCAGCAGCCTTTGGCGTAGTTGCAACAGTTCGCCGCCGTAAGAACGATTGCGATTGATTTGTAATTGCGGTGTAAATTAAATTAGTTAAGACCTGTCGGTTCATCAGAATCGACAGGTCTTTTATTTTCTCGCCTTGTAATTGAAAAACAAGTGTGATAAAATATTGGCAGACGGTGATATACCGGACAGAAGGCGTGACTGAGGTGGTTTTATGACAAAGAGGAGTAAAGACAGTAAGAAGATATTACTGACGGTTATTTGTGTTGCACTCGCAGGGGTTTTAACAGCTATGACAATAACCGCGCTTGTTGTGACAAGACGCACAGATGATAAGCCGCAGGGTAAGATAACTGCCTCCACAACCGAGTCAACCACCGCGCCCACTTATAATACCACGCCTGTTAAAATTCAGTTTGCCGGAGATGTACTGCTTCATGAATCAACAGCGGGGCGCGCACAGCAGTCCGACGGAACATATAATTTCGATAAGTATTTTGATGTTGTGGACGATTATATTGATTGCGATTTGGGGCTTGTTGACATTGAGGGATGCGTCGATTATAAGGGAAATAACGCTTCCCTTGCATATTATCCTTATTTTAATGTGCCCAATCAAATCGTTCCGGCGCTTAAAAAGATAGGTTTTACAACTATAATAACTGCCAACAATCATGCGTGGGATTATGGCTTTGACGGAATGAAGGGAACCGTGCGCACTATAACATCAAACGGTATGGAGCAGCTTGGTGATTATTTCAGCCAGCAGGAGGCGCAGTCAACCTTTATTAAGGAGATAAACGGTATTAAGATAGGAATTTGCGCTTGGACAGATTCTACCAACGGAAACTATATGCCCGATGAATACAGCGACTTTTGCACTAAAAGGTTCAATTCGGGTAAAGTGGAGGACGCGCAAAGGATTATCGCAGATGTCAATGCGCTCAGGCAGGCGGGAGCCGAATTTGTAATTTGTTGCTTCCATTGGGGCACCGAGTATCAGGACCTTCCGACCGAAACGCAAAGGCAGATTGCCAAGGCTGTTATTGAGGGCGGAGCGGACCTTATAGTGGGTAATCACCCACACTGTATTCAGCCTGCGCAGGCGTTTACCGTAACCCGCGGCGGAAAGCAGGTCAAAAGGTATGTTTTCTATGCCTGCGGAAACTTTATTGCCGACCAGATAATACTTGAAAAGGACGCACTTAAAACGCAGCAGTCCGTATTGGGAACACTTGTAATTCAGAGGAACGGACAAACCGGTCAGGTAGAGATAAAGGAAATCGGTTATCTGCCGCTTCTCACTCACGCCTATTATTATTCGGGTGTCAAGAGCACATATAAAGTGCTTCCGATTAAACAGCTCGTTGATAATCCAATCGAGTGTGCGTATGCTTCACCGGGCTATTTTAAAAGCTCGTATGACAGAGTTGTCAAGCTTATGGGTGATGATGTAAAGCCCGATTAACGGAATATTTAAAGCCGGGAATTTCCGCATTTGCTTTGCGGAGTAATTCTCGGTTTTTTCTGTCGGATTTAAGTTGCTTTTAGTGATTAAATACCCCAAAGTATTAAAATTTTCTTGCAATATCGGGGAAAAAATAATATAATAAAGCCGTATAGGTTTTATACGGATTTTGTTAATTTTAAGGAATGTTGAAAGGAGTACTTTTTCTATGAACGAAATCATTATTTCTAAAGAAGTACAAGAAATGTGCAAGGTTAAAAAGGGACCTAAGCATGGTCCGGCTCCGATTCCTGAGGAAGGCCAATGGGTTAAATCTACTCAGATTTCCGATATATCCGGCTTTTCACACGGTATCGGCTGGTGTGCACCCCAGCAGGGCGCCTGCAAAATTTCCCTTAATGTTAAAAATGGTATTGTAAAAGAGGCTCTTGTCGAAACAATCGGTTGTTCGGGTATGACCCACTCTGCGGCTATGGCTGCCGAGATTCTTCCCGAAAAGACTCTTTTGGAGTGCCTTAATACCGACCTTGTTTGCGATGCTATAAATGTCGCTATGAGAGAAGTTTTCAAACAACTCGTTTACGGTCGTACACAGTCCGCTTTTTCCGAGAACGGACTTGCAATCGGTGCAGGACTTGAGGACTTGGGTAAGGGCTTGCGTTCACAGGTCGGAACAATGTTCTCCACCGAGGAGAAGGGCGTTCGTTATCTTGAAATGGCAGAAGGCTATGTAACTCGTATGGCTCTTGACGAAGAGGGCGAAGTTATCGGTTATGAGTTTGTCAGACTCGGCAAAATGCTCGAGGACATCAGACACGGCGTTACACCGAACGAAGCTTATGAGAAGAATATCGGTAATTACGGCCGCTTTGACGGTGCTGCTAAATATATCGACCCGAGGGAAGAATAATTTACGAAGGAGGACATGAACATGAATGATGTAAAATTTGAGGGCAAAGAGCGTAGAATTGCCAAAATTGAAAAATGTCTTGCAGAGTATGGAATTGCTTCTCTGGAAGATGCACAGAAAATCTGTCTTGATGCAGGTATTGATGTTGATGCTATTGTCAAGGGCGTACAGCCGATAGCATTCGACAATGCCAGCTGGGCATATACAATAGGTTGTGCGATCGCACTTAAAACAGGAAAGAGTGAAGCGTCCGACGCCGCTGCTGCAATCGGCATCGGCTTGCAGGCATTCTGTATTCCCGGCTCCGTTGCGGAGCAGAGAAATGTCGGACTCGGTCACGGTAATCTGGCTGCAAAATTGCTTAAAGAGGAAACAGATTGCTTCGCATTTCTTGCCGGTCACGAATCCTTTGCGGCAGCAGAGGGAGCCATCGGTATTGCCCGCACAGCTAACAAGGTCCGCAAAAAGCCCTTGAGAGTTATTCTCAACGGTCTTGGCAAGGATGCCGCTTATATCATTTCCAGAATAAACGGCTTCACTTATGTTAAAACCGATTATGACTTCTTTAACGGTGAGTTGAAGGTTGTTGAAGAGAAGGCATTTTCAGACGGAGAGAGAGCTGCTGTTAAATGCTATGGCGCCAACGATGTATTGGAAGGCGTTGCAATTATGAAGGCAGAGGGTGTTGATGTTTCCATCACCGGTAACTCAACCAACCCCACAAGATTCCAGCATCTTGTAGCCGGAACATATAAGAAATGGTGCCAAGAAAACGGCAAGACCTATTTCTCGGTTGCTTCCGGTGGCGGAACAGGCCGTACACTTCACCCCGACAATATGGGTGCCGGCCCTGCTTCCTACGGACTTACCGACTCTATGGGAAGACTGCACGGTGACGCTCAATTTGCCGGGACTGCTGCGGGTCGCGCC
>CALYOC010000004.1 GCA_945227095.1 uncultured Clostridia bacterium | reverse complement strand
TTAACCGTTTTTGCCGTCGCAGCCCATAACATTAGTAATCTTGTGGCTGACAACCTCCTCGATTAAATCCCTTGCGGGAGTGAGGTATTGGCGGGGGTCAAAGTGAGTCGGGTTCTCGCTGAAATGCTTGCGGATAGCCGCAGTCATGGCAATACGAATATCGGAGTCAACATTTATCTTGCAGACAGCCATTGAGGAAGCCTTGCGAAGCATATCCTCGGGGATACCGATTGCATCGGGCATTTCGCCGCCGAATTCATTTATAAGCTTGATGTGCTCCTGGTTTACGCTCGAAGCTCCGTGAAGAACAATCGGGAAGCCGGGAAGTCTTTTCTCAACTTCTTCAAGAATGTCAAATCTGAGCTGCGGCTTCTGACCGGGTTTGAATTTGTAAGCACCGTGACTTGTGCCGATTGCAATAGCCAAGGAGTCAACGCCTGTTCTGTTTACAAAGTCCTCAACCTGCTCGGGCTTTGTGTAGGAGGCATTCTCCGCTTCAACGCTAACATCGTCCTCAACGCCTGCCAATGTGCCGAGCTCGCCCTCTACGACAACTCCGTGTGCGTGAGCGTAGTCAACAACCTTTTTAGTCAGCGCGACATTCTCCTCATAGGGAAGGGAAGAGCCGTCAATCATAACGGAGGTAAAACCGCCGTCAATGCAGGACTTGCAGGTTTCAAAGTCAGGACCGTGGTCAAGGTGCAACGCGATGTCAATACCTGTCTCCTCGGCAGCCGCTTTAACCATAGCGACTAAATAGTCGTGAGAAGCATATTTTCTCGCGCCGGAGGAACATTGAAGAATTACGGGAGCATTTAACTTTTTGCAGGCTCTTGTAATTCCCTGGACAATTTCCATATTGTTGACATTGAACGCACCGATGGCATAACCGCCCTCGTAGGCTTTTTTGAACATTTCTTTTGTAGTAACAAGTGGCATAATTTTTCTCCTTTTCTGTATTTGCTTTATTTTTATTTTATTATATAACAATTATAATGCTTTTTCAACTTCCGTCAAAGTTTGAATTTGAGGGTGAAGCCTTATGTAGTGAAAAAGGTACTGCTGAACGATTCCACGGCAGTCCGAAACCTCCTCCGGCAAACCCTGCGGATAGAGAGTCATCACCCTTTTTACCCAGACATCAACAGGGAACGCGTCCTGTTTGCCGTAGGCGAACAGCAAAACGCATTGAGCGACCTTTGCCCCGACGCCCTTTATCTTCAAAAGCTCCTGCTGTGCCTCGTCGAGTGAAAGAGAGTAAAGAGATTTTAAATCCACCTCGCCCGAGGTCACCTTGCGTGCGGCGTCGATAATATACTTATTGCGAAAGCCCGCTCTGATTGGCGCCAAATCCTCCGGCTCCAACGATGCCAAGACCTCTGCATCGGGGAAGGAATAGTTTTCTTCGTCAATTTTCTCTCCGAAGGTCTTACAAAGTCTGTCGATTATCCCCTTTATCCTCGGAATATTGTTATTTTGACTGATTATGAATGAACAGAGCGTTTCCCAGGGCTGCTGGCGAAGCAGTCGGATTCCGTAATTTTCCTCGGCGCTCCTTTGCAGCAGCTCGTCGCAGCAAAACCTGTCCAAAACCTCGTCGTAATCCCGCTGAAGGTCAAAGTAATCTCTCCATATCCTCTCGTAGTCCTCTTTGCTTTGATTTAACAGCACAATTTCGTCCGAGTTCTGTGACACCTCAAGCACTCTGCCGAATGCCACGCCCTGCCAATTCGACCGAGCGTTTTTACTGAATCGGAAAGCCTGTCCGCAATCGAAAATAAGGTCGGAGCTGAAGCATGGAGCTTCCTTTATATGCACTCCGTCCTGTCCGTACTCAACTTTCATTTCATCACCCAAGTATATTTTACTATTATATTTTGCTTTTTTCAACTTTCTTTTCACTGTTTTATAGGCAATTAAATCCATTTTAAATGAGAATATTAGCAGGTGTTTTTTCAAATAATAAAACCGATACAAAAGTAAAAGAGATGAAAATATGATAAAAGGTGTAAATTTACAGGTTGTCGAAGTAAACAATCCGGCAGGAGAGTACTTTGAAAGGATACTTTATATAGTAAAACCCGAATTTTCCGATGTCAGCAGGAGCAAGCTGCTGCGCGAGGCGGAAAATCTCAACAAGGGCGGCTTGTCCGCACCGCCGAGGACAGGCCGTCGCAAAGGGAAACTTCTGCGCTGGGTTTTAGGCGGAGCGCTGTTCCTTGCCGCCGCCTGTGCCGCAGCGGGAATTTTCCTGATTGTGCGTTAAAAAAACAATATGCCGAAATTGCACGATGCAATTTCGGCATATTTAATATCAGCTTTTATTGTTTGCCTTGTCATTTGATGTGGTTTTAGGAGTGGCCTCCTGGAGAGTTACGCTGACCGTTTTCTGCTCTCCCTTTCGAGAATAGGTAAGGCTGACCTTATCGCCGACGCTTTTCTTCTGCAAATAAGCGGACAGGTCGGAATAGGATTTGATTTCCCTGGTGCCGATTTTGACAATTCTGTCTCCCGACTGAATTCCCGCCTATTCTGCGCCGGAGCCGCTGTTGACGGAGTAAATATATACGCCCAGCTCGCTCACTCCGTACATATAAGCGGTCTGAATATCCGCCACCTCAACGGTTGTAACGCCTATCTGTGCTCTACCCTTTACATATCCGTAATTCATAATGTCCTCAATTGTATCGGAGGCGGTGTTTATCGGAATGGCAAAGCCCAAGCCCTCTACGCTCGTTCCGCTCGACTTCGCGTTTACAATGCCGACAAGCTCTCCACGGCTGTTGAAAAGTCCGCCGCCGGAGTTTCCGGGGCTTATTGAAGCGTCAATTTGAAGCAGAGTCATACTCTGATTCTCAACCGTGAGCTGTCTGCCGAGCGCGGAGACAATTCCCTGCGTAACGGTGCCTCCGAGTTCACCCAAGGGATTTCCGATTGCGAGAACGCTCTCTCCGACTACAAGCTTATCCGAATTTCCCAAAACCGCCGGAGTTAGCTCCATTCCCTGCGAAGGCTCAATTTTCAAAACCGCAATATCGGTCGCCTCGTCCGTTCCCACAAGCGCCGCGGTATATGACTTATCCTCATTGCTTGTAAAGGTCACATTTATCTTTGACGCGTCCTCAATGACATGATTGTTGGTGACAATATACCCGTCCTTGCTTATGACAACCCCCGAACCTGCGCCGGAGGTGATATAGTTTTGAAAGAAGGAATCTCTGGCAACCGTCTCTGTCTTTATCTCCACAACGGAGTCCTTTGTCTTTGCCGCAACCTGCGCCGCATTGAATGCGGAGGAGTCCGCGCCCTCGTAATCATCATCGGACGATACGGGCGGCTCGGAAGATTTGTAAAGCACCGCTTCGGAACGGCCGACCGAGGCGTAATTCGCAATAGACGCGCCCAATGCGCCGCCGACAACTCCGAGTACGAGCGCCGCCGAGAGGAGAATTGCCGCAAAGCCCTTTTTGCCGATAGGCTTGCGCGGCTTCTTTTCCTTTTTCTTCTTCGGCTTCGGCTGTGGTGCGGCGTTATTATAATAGTTATAATAAGGGTTTTCCGTCTGTCCCGGTTGCGTACCGTTATACGGCGGATTGTACGGCGCGTAGGAATTCTGCTCCCTACTGCCGCCATTTTGTGTGAAATTGTTGTTTAACGGATTATTTGTATTTTCACTCAATTAAAACATCTCCTTTTATCCGATAACTTATTTGCAAAACCTTAGGGTAACGGTAACAATCCGAACCTGTCAAAAATGCAGTATTAAAGCGATATTTGTCGCTTTCGCTGTTGCCTTGCCCGTTATCCTATGTTTATCATATCCCCCAAATGTGATAAAAATATGAAATAAGACAGAATATTAAATGAAATATAAAAAATTCAGCACCGAATACACAAATGTACCCGGTGCCGTAAATTATTCAACAATTAAGCCCTTTTTCCTAAGCTCCCGCTCTATCATATCGAGCTGCTCCTCACTCTTTGCCGAAACGGTGTGATAGTGATAGCCCGAAGTGACATTTTTTAACGGTGTGGACTTGCCGTACTTGATATCGTCGAGATAATCCGCAATCTGCCGCCGCGAGGAAATGTTCATATCTGCGGTAAGCCTGCCGTACATCTTATGATTTACGAAAACATTCCTGACGCTTCCGCCGCAGTCAACTATTGTTTCGAGCTCCTCTCCGACCTGCTCGTCGGTGTGCCTGAGCTTAAATATGCGGTTGCAGGGCGGTTCCTCGTTCAGAAGGTAGCCCTTGTTGGTCGATATTATATCAAGCCCTCGCGCACGCAGTGCCGCCATGTCGGACACGATTACCTGTCGGCTCACCCCGAAGGGTTTCGCAAGGGACGAGCCGGAAACCGCACGGCGCGAATCCTTTAATACGCCAAGTATTCTTCCTTGCCTTTCATCGCTTCTCATCAAATTCACCTATATTTCCTTGAGATTTTTAAGTGAAACATCAAGTATGGGGGCGGAGTGGGTGAGTGCGCCGCTGGAAATATAGTCCACCCCGATATCCGCCAGACTCGCAACATTTTCCTTTGTCACATTTCCCGAGCACTCTGTTTCAGCCTTGCCCTTTGCCATTTCGACCGCGGTTTTCATATCCTCAACAGACATATTGTCAAGCATAATTATATCGGCACCGGCCTCAAGAGCCTCACGGAGCATATCGAGGTTCTCTACCTCAACCTCAATCTTTCGCACGAACGGCGCATATTCCTTCGCCATCTTGACAGCCTGCTTCACCGAACCTGCCGCTCCGATATGGTTGTCCTTTATAAGAATACCGTCAGAGAGATTGTAGCGGTGATTACAGCCACCGCCGACCTTTACGGCGTATTTTTCAAACACACGCATATTGGGTGTTGTCTTTCGCGTGTCTAAAAGTTTTGTCTTGCTGCCCTTTAAAAGCTTCACTACGGAATTTGTATATGTTGCAATTCCGCTCATTCGCTGCAAATAGTTTAAAGCCGTTCTCTCGCCGGAGAGGATTGCGCGTATATCTCCGGTTACGATTGCGAGAATATCTCCCGATTTGACCTCGGCGCCGTCATCGACCTTTAACTGAACGCTCACCTCGGGGTCTAAAAGTTCAAATGTCTTTTTAAATACATATAATCCTGCAACAATTCCGTCCTGCTTGCAGATAAGCTGTGCTGTGCCCTGCCGCTTCTCCTTCATCACGGCGTTTGTGGTAATGTCCTCGCTTGTAATATCCTCTTTAAGCGCCTGCTTTATCAAGTCAACGGCGTTTACGGTCATCGTTACATCATCTTTCATCTGTATTGCCCTCTCTATCTCTTTCTTAGCAAATTTAATATTTTCCGCCTGCAAGCGGTCAAAGTCCTTCGGTGACATATCCTCAAACTTAGGATTTACCTCATTTTTCGCCTTACCGACGCCCGAATCATAAAGCCCGGCTATCTCCGAGGCGGCTCTCTGTGCAAAAACAAGGCTTTCAAGCAGGGAGTTGGACGCGAGTCTGTTTGCTCCGTGGACTCCGTTGCACGAGGCCTCTCCGGCGGCATAAAGCCTGTCGCACGAGGTTTTAGAGTTAGAATTTACCGCAATTCCGCCCATAAAGTAGTGCTGCCCCGGCACTACGGGAATCGGAGTCTTTGTGCAGTCATATCCCTCTTCAAGGCACTGTTCGTATATATTTGGGAAGTGCTCCTTTATCGTCTTTTCACCGATACCGGTCATATCCAGCCATACAAAGTCGGTGCCGTCATTTTTCATCTGCTTTTTAATTGCGGCGGTGACGATGTCCCTCGGCTTTAACTCATCCGTAAACGGCTTAAAGTCCTTGTCCAAAAGCCTTGCGCCCTCGCCTCGCACCGATTCGCTTATCAGAAAGCGTCGCCCCTTCTTCTTTGAATACAGGGTTGTGGGGTGAATCTGAATATATTCCAAATGGTCAAATGCTATATTGTGCCGCGAGCAAATTGCAATGCTGTCGCCGGTCAGGTGTGAAAAATTTGTCGAATTTTTGTAAAGACCGCCGATTCCGCCGCAGGCGAGGATAGTGAAGTCGCTGACTGCCGCAACGGTTTTAGATGCGTCGGCGTCATAATATACAACACCGCGGCACTCGCCGCCCTCGATTATCAGGTCGGACATAGTGCAAAACTCTTTGATAGTAATATTTTTCTTTTTCTGTGCCGCAAGAAGAAGCTTTCCCGTTATCTCCTTGCCCGTTATATCAAGGTGGAAAAGAATTCGCCTGTCGGAATGGCCGCCCTCGCGGGTGAACACCCTTTTTCCGTTTTCATATTTGAATTCCACACCGTATTGCTCAAGCTCATCTATCACCTGAGCCGAGGAGCGAATCATAATCTCCACATTTTTGCGATTGTTCTTGTAGTGACCCGCCTTCATCGTGTCCTCAAAATAAGGCGCATAGTCCTCCTCGCTTTTGAGCATACAGATACCGCCCTGCGCCAAAAACGAATCGCTGTTCTCCGCCTTATCCTTTGTGATTACAAGCACCCTCTTGTCCTCCGGCATATGTAAAGCCGCAAACAGGCCTGCCGCTCCGGAGCCCACTATCACAATATCAACATCAATTTTCTCTTTCAATTTTCTTTCCTTTTTCCGTTCCTAAGGGGAACATTTATTATCGAAAACGGCAAGCGGATTCGCCCGATTGCAGTGCGTTTGACGCCGCGCACCGTTTTCCGAGTTTATAATACCATTTTCCTTTACACCTGTCAAGTCAGGTGTAAACTTTTGTGCAAAAGGTACCGCCGCGGCACAGAGCTCGCGGCGGCAAAAGAGTCATATTCCCAATAATTAAAAACTCCATTGTAAAAATATTGCTTGTCGAGCAGTTAAGCTCCGAAACTTCACAAACAATTAGTTGGTTCATTGTATGCGCACGAAGCGCTCACTTTATTTCCCGCGCGCACCCTTGACGGCGCAGTACACAAGGTAGGCGAGCGCCGCCGCGGTTACGACAAGTATTGCAATACCGAATTTTACAAGCTTGCCGGCGGCAATCCAATATATACCGAGTGCCGCCGCGGCAACAAGAAAAAGCATTACAAGCACAATACAAATAATGTTGAGCAGATTATACCGTCTGATACTGCCTTTATTCTCGCTCATATCTCTCTGCTATCCCTTGGCAAGAATCGGAATAGAGAACTATATCCGCTCCGTCCGTATAATCGGCAATGATTCCGTTTTGCTCGCCCTGAACAAACAACGCCGATTTTCCGACTAATGCGGTGCTGCACCTGACATCCGGATATACCGCATCTCTCGTTTCATTGCAGGCTATCGCGATTGACGGAGATACCTTCTTAAATATGTAAGGTGCCGAGGAGAGCGCATATCCGTGGTGCCCGAGCTGAAGCAAGTCGCATTTGCCGACCTGATTTGCAACCTTTTTCTCGTTGTTCGGGGGAATATAGTTGAGGTCACCCACTATCAAAGCGGTTTTTCCGGTAGAGGTTTTGGTAAGCTTTGTGCAGATGGACTGACAGTTCTCGTCCATATTCTTCTTATTTGTAACCTCGGTGTTGAAAAACTGAATTGTCCAATCCTGCCACTGCCACGCCTCGGTGGGAATTTTATCCGAAATAACCTCTACGGAATTTCTCTTGCACGCTTCGATAAGCTGGTCATATACCTCTTGGTTGTCCCATGTCGCCTCAAAGCCGAGCATTTTTTCCTCATAAAGATACTCTTTCAAAAAGCATTTCTCAGCGGTGATGTCCTCATCGTCAAGAATCTCATCAAACGCACCGATATGGTCGGAATGCGCGTGGGTTCCGACAATGAAATCAAGCTTAACCTTGCCCTGCTCATCTGCGGCATACTTTTTAAGATAGTCAATGACGACCTTTTCATATCCTGCGTTTACTTCTGCCTTGGGAGGATTGTTGTTTGTATCCTCTCCGGCGTCAAAAAGGGCAAAATGTCCGTTTGATTCAAGAAGAATTGCATTTCCCGAAGCAACATTTATAAAGTGAATACGGTCAACTCCCTGCGGTGCAACAGAGGGCGTCTTTAAAAGCTCTCCGTCCTCGCCGTACTGCGCGATATAAGCCTGCTCGAGCTTTACCTCTTTATTAAGAGCAACCTTCCAAACCGCGAGTAAAGCCACGCCGATAAGCGCCAAAACACCGAAGATAACAGCGATAATTTTCGCCGCTAAAATTCCCTTTTGCCGTGGAGTCCTCTTGACTTTTTCCTTTTTAACGGTGGCTGTGTCAGCCATAACTTTTTCTGCCATAATAATACCTCTCATAGTTTATTCTAAACGGGGAATCCCGCCGTTTTCGCTAAGAAAAACAGTTTACTTTTTAAATTTCATCTTCATTCGCTTTTCCTTGGACAATTCCACTTTGCGAAGTCTCAATGATTCCGGAGTGATTTCAAGAAGCTCGTCGTCCTTGATAAACTCCATACATTGCTCCAAACTCAAAATTCTCGGCGGAACGAGCCGAAGCGCCTCGTCACTTCCGGCGGCGCGGGTGTTGGTGACATGCTTTTTCTTGCAGACATTGCATACAATGTCCTCGGACTTTGAGCACATTCCGACTATCATTCCCTCATAGACGGGTACGGCAGGTCCTAAGAATAATTCTCCGCGGTCCTGTGTGTTCCAAAGTCCGTAGCCCGTTGTCTCGCCGGTTTCGTGTGCCACAATGGAGCCTCTCGCCCTTTCGGGAATGTCTCCCTTGTACGGCTCATAGCCGTCAAAGAGCTGATTCATAATTCCGTTTCCGTTTGTATCCGTAAGAAATTCGGAGCGGTAGCCGATAAGTCCTCTTGCCGGAACCTTATATTCAAGATGAGTCGAGCCGCCGTCGCGCGTTCCCATATTTATCATTTCACCTTTTCGGGAATTGAGCTTTTCAATGACCGAGCCGACATATTCCTCGGGCACCTCGATTATCATTCTCTCAATAGGCTCTAAAAGCGTGCCCGACGAATCTCTCTTATAAATTACCTGCGGCCGTGACACCTGAAATTCATATCCCTCGCGGCGCATTGTTTCAATGAGTATTGATAAGTGAAGCTCACCTCTGCCGGACACCTTGAAAGTGTCCATACTGTCGGTTTCCTCAACTCTCATTGAAACGTTGGTCTGTACTTCCTTGAAAAGTCTTTCTCTGATATTTCTCGATGTTACGAATTTTCCCTCTCTTCCGGCAAAGGGAGAGTTATTGACCATAAAGTTCATTGAAATTGTCGGCTCGTCAATTTTGATAAACTCAAGTGCCTCCACGCACTCCGGGTCGCAGGCCGTTTCACCGATATTCAGGTCGCTGATTCCCGCAACGGCGATAAGGTCGCCGAACTGCGCCGATTCAATTTCATCTCTTTTAAGTCCGTCAAAGGCAAAAAGCTTTGTCAGACGCACATTTTCTTGCGAGGAGTCACTCTTGCACAAAACTGCATTGCAACCCTTTTTTATACAGCCTCTCTCAACTCTGCCGACGCCGATTCTGCCTATGTATTCATCATATTCAATGTTTGAAAAAAGTATTTGAAACGGTCCGTGAGCATCTCCCTGCGGAGCCGGAATTTCCCTTAATATCGCGTCGAGCAAAGGTCTCATATCGCCCTGCCTGACATCGGAATCAAGCGAAGAATAGCCGTCCTTCGCGCTGGCATATACAATGGGGAATTCGAGCTGGTCCTCATCCGCACCGAGTTCGATAAACAAATCGAGAACCTCGTCCACGACCTCCTCCGGTCGTGCTCCCGGACGGTCAATCTTATTGAGCACCACGAGCACCTTTTTACCCTGCTCGAGTGCCTTTTTAAGTACAAAGCGCGTCTGCGGCATACAGCCTTCAAACGCGTCAACGAGCAGTAACACTCCGTCAACCATCATCAGTATCCGCTCAACCTCGCCGCCGAAGTCCGCGTGTCCGGGCGTGTCAACAATATTTATCTTGACTCCCTCGTAGATAACGGCGGTATTTTTAGAGAGAATTGTTATTCCTCTCTCCCTTTCAAGGTCGTTTGAGTCCATAACTCTCTGCGCAACCTGTTCGTTTGAGCGAAAAGTTCCGCTCTGCTTTAACAACTCGTCAACCAAGGTTGTCTTACCGTGGTCGACATGGGCGATAATCGCCACATTTCTTATATCTTCTCTGCTTGCCAAAATTACATCTCCGAAATTTTATTTGCCGATTACTTTTTACTTCTCTTTTTAAGTTTCTTCTTAGAGGTGTTGGGGTTTACGCCCTGTCCCTTTTTACTCGCACCGGAAGGCTCGGCAGGCTTCTCCGCCTGTACCTCGGCGGGCTCCGCCGCCTCCTGCTCTAATACAGGCTCGGCTGATTTTTTGCTTTTCTTTCTCTTTTTCTGCTCGGCGAGAGCTTTCTCACTCACGCCGTCAAGCTCATATACCTTCTTTTTAAACACGGTGTAAAGGACATTGATAACGAGCATTATGCCCGTCATAACGGACAGGATATACGCTCCCCAGCCCAAAAACAGTGAAAACACCTGTTTGTCCGTGCCGGCGCCGAGTCCTGCCAAAAATCCTGCGACAATACTCGACAGGTCGCCGCCGAGAGAATCCGACGAGAAAAGTCCCGAAATCGCGCTGATAGGCACTGCTCCGCTCTCGAGAGCCGCCGCAAAATTGTTGAAAAGCGCCATAGCCGCAACAAAGCCCGCAAAGCTAAGCCCGCTCAAAATGCTCTGTGTGAGAAAACCGGCGTTTGTAAAGGATACTATAATGAGCGCAAACAGCAAAACAACACCCGCCAGAAGCGCTATGCACATAATAATCGCCTTTATCTTATAGCCGTATTCGCCCAATCCGTTCAGAATTTCAAAAAATCCCGTGTCCGATTTAGAGGTGAACGCATTTTTTACCAAATCGAAAAAACTGTAATTTCCGGATACGACCGCCGCGCTGTACCCCACAAGAGGTACAAACAGACCGACCGCCGCTATAAGTCCGAAAAAGACATTTGCCACTTTATTGAATAATCTCATTATTTCTTCCCCTTGCCCCAAGATGAATTAAGTTGCACAGTTCTGTTGATTATCAGGTTGTCGGGTGTACTGTTTTTATCCACACAATAGTATCCCTGCCTCATAAATTGGAAGTTGTCGAGAGGCTTGATGTCCCTGAGTCCGCCCTCCAAAAGGCAGCCGTCGAGAATTTGAAGCGAATCCTCGTTGAGATTGTTTTCAAAGTCTCCCTGACTTTCGTCCGAGGGATTCTCAACCTTGAACAAGCGGTCATAAAGCCTGACCTGTGCCGGCACGCAGTCCGCCGCGCTCACCCAATGGAGCGTTCCTCTGACCTTTCTGCCGTCAGGGCTCTGTCCGCCGTATGTGTCCTTATCATATGTGCAATGAACGCAGACAACCTCGCCGTTTTCGTCCTTGTCGCAGGAAACGCAGGTGAGATAATACGCGCTCTTAAGTCTTACCTCGTTGCCGGGGAACATACGGAAATACTTTTTGACCGGCACTTCCATAAAGTCCTCTTTTTCAATATAAAGTTCTCTGCCGAAGGTCACCTTTCTCGTTCCCATTTCGGGGTGATTGGGGTGAATTTCAACTTCAATCTGCTCCGTCTTGCCCTCGGGATAGTTGTCGATTATAACCTTGAGCGGACGAAGCACCGCCATTGCCCTCGGCGCGGTTTCATTGAGTTCATCTCTCACGCAGGCCTCTAACAGCGAGTAGTCAATTGTGCTGTAAGCCTTGGAAACGCCGATGCGCTCGCAAAACTCCCTGATTGCCTTTGCAGGATAGCCGCGTCGGCGCATACCGCTGATTGTCGCCATTCTCGGGTCGTCCCAACCGTCAACTTTTCCCTCTGTCACAAGGCGCAGACATTTGCGCTTTGAGGTCAGAGTGTAATTGAGATTCATTCTCGCAAATTCAATTTGTCTTGACGGATTCGGAAGCTCAAGCTCTTTTAAAAACCAATCATACAAAGGTCTGTGGTTTTCAAATTCGAGCGAACAAAGCGAGTGGGTAACTCCCTCTTTTGTGTCGCTGAGCGGGTGTGCGAAATCATACATCGGATATACGCACCATTTGTCGCCCGTTCTGTGATGTGTCGCAAAAAGGATTCGATATATAACAGGGTCCCTCATATTCATATTCGGGCTGGACATATCTATCTTCGCGCGCAGAACCTTTTCGCCCGCGGCATATTTCCCCTTTGTCATTTCGTCAAAAAGCTTTAAGTTTTCCTCAACGCTTCTCTCCCTGTACGGGCTGTTCTTTCCCGGCTCGGTGAGAGTTCCCCTGTACTCTCTCTGCTGCTCGGCAGAGAGGTCGCAGACATATGCCTTGCCCTTCTTGATAAGCTTTACGGCGCAATCGTAGATAAAGTCAAAGTAATCGGACGCAAAATATACATTGTCCCACTCGAAGCCGAGCCATTTGATGTCCTACTGAATCGCCTCGACATACTCGGTGTCCTCCTTGGTGGGATTGGTGTCATCACAGCGCAGGTTGCATTTGCCGTGGTACTTTTCCTTTACGCCGAAGTTAATGCAAATCGCCTTTGCGTGTCCGATATGCAAATATCCGTTAGGCTCCGGCGGAAACCGAGTCTGGATTGAATCGAATCTGCCCTCTTTCAAATCTTCGTCAATAAAGTCGTGAATAAAGTTGCTCGGAATTTCGCTGAATTCACTCACCTTTGTTTTGTCCTCCATTTTTATCCCCCTGTCTGTCAGTTTGCTTTTTCATTTAATTTTTCATACGCCGACTTCAGCCGCCGTTTGATTTCTTCTTCACCGATAATGTTCATCACATCGTACAAATCGGGTGTGTTCTGTCTGCCTGTCACGGCTATTCTGATAACCGTGCTGACATCTCCGACATGTCCCTTGAACCTGTCCGGCTGAGCCTTGTAATCCTTTACGGACGGAGTGTAGCCGAGCGGCTCGCAAATGCTCTTTATCGCGCCGAACCATTCGTCCTTATCGTCCGCAGGGTTGTATGTTTCCGAATAACGCCGTATTATCTCGGCGGCGTCGGCTGCGCTCACATTCTCCGGCATATTGAGTTCGTTTTTATAAAACTCGGTGTAAAAATACGCCACATAATCCTTGACCTCGCTCCACTTTGAGAAGTCCTTGCGAGGCTTCTTTCCGCCCCTGCCCAGGGAAAAGATTTTTTTCGCATACTCACTATCCCTTGTCAGCGCTTCATAAAGCTCACGGTCATATTTCTCCGCCCATTCGCTCACAAGCTCATATACCGTGTCGGCGTCAAATCCTGCTATAACATTTTTAGAAACATCGTCGAGCTTTACAAGGTCGAAAAGCGCTCCCGAAACACTCATTTTTTTCAAATTGAACGGAAAACTTGACTGCGGCTCGGTCTTGTTAGCCTTTCTCCATTGCTCAAAGCTCGAATTTGCAAGAGTGAGCAAATACTCTCTGACGCTCTGCGCCGGATAACCCATTTCGTCATAGTATGAAACCGCCGCCTCCGGGTCCTTCCTCTTTGAAAGCTTCCTCTTGCCGGTTCCCTCCTCCTTCATTATCGGAGCGATATGAGCATATTTCGGCGGCTTAAAGCCGCAATAGCGGAACAACTGCAAATGCACCGGCACGCTGGCTATCCACTCATCTCAGCGAACTATATGAGTTGTTCTCAAAAGGTGGTCGGCAACACAATGGGCAAAATGGTATGTAGG
>CALYOC010000003.1 GCA_945227095.1 uncultured Clostridia bacterium | reverse complement strand
CTGACCGGGGGAAAGCCCGTCCTGTACTGTTTCTTCGCAATTTGAGGGGATAACTTCAATTTCGTATGAGTATTTTTGCATTATTTCTTTTCTTCTCGGAGAAGCCGAAGCGAGAATTATCATTTTATTTAACACCTCTGTAATACATACCTCTTGTGAAAAGCGTGTTTTCCGCCGCAGGAGATTCTTTGATGTATCTGTCTGTTATTTCTTCCGCTTCGTGTGCGGATTCAACTGTGAAATAAAGCAGGTGAAAATCGGTTTTTACTTCACTTTTTTTATCGCACATATACAGTGGGCGAGGATTGAAAATCTCACTGTATCCGTGCGAACATCTAACGGGGAAAGCTTCGCCCCTTCTGTCCGTAACAAATGATGTTTTGTCACATTCGGAGCATTTTCTTCCATTCTTTATCGGGCAGTTTCTTGTAATCATCAGCGGAATGTGCCCGTACATTAAAGCGCCGATAGAAATAGGGGAGTTCAGAGAGTTTATCTGTTTTAGTGAAGCCTCTGCGGAAATGAGAGCTTCGCTGACTCCTATTTCGTCTGCAAATGCCAGTGCAGGTGAGTTGAACAAGTTTAGTCCGAAGGAGCCGATAGCCCTTAATGACAGCTCGCGGCACATTTCCACGGCGTACAGATTGCCTGCGAAAACCTCTCTTACACCGATTTCTTTTAATTGCAAAAGTCTGTTCCTTATTTTTTCCTCCGGGATAAAAGCGCAGCGCGGAGCTTCGAGAGCAACATTTACTCCTTTTTTTATAAGTGAAGCGATTTCTTCCTCCGGTGTGTTAAGGGGGAGTATCACCTTGCTGCACAGTCCGGCGACGGTGTCGCTGAGCTGTGAGATGTCGGAAACGCGGATGTATAAATCCGCTTTATCTTTAATATTGTGTGTCGGAATGTCAATTTTGCAATCGGTAAAGCGGTATGGTTTATTTTTTTCTAATTCTTCGTTTAGTTTTTTAAGTGCGGCTCGGCGCAGTGCGTTTATCTCTCTTGCCGGCAAAGTCACCTCGCCGTCGGTGCACAGAGAAAAGTTTTTGAGGTAGAATTGTGTAGAACCGCATTTTCCGATAAGCCTTTTTGCGTATTCTTCGCTGAGCGGTGCGTTGACGGCGGGCTCAGGGAGTGAGTTTGCAGTGACGCATATACTATTGCCGAGCGCACTTGCGCTCAAGACGGGTTTTTTCGAGTGCACAACCGTCAGTTTGGCACTTATAGGGATTAGAGCGGTCTCCTTTGCATACAGCGACTGCTGCTTCTTGAGCAGTTTTGCATCTGCACTTAACACATTCTCCTTGAGCCGTGAACCGAACATATCTGAGCCGGTTTTACCAATAAAATATCCGTCTGTAAATCCGGAGCGGGAAAATATGTCTTTCAACGTCTTCTTATCCTCGTCGGTGCTTTCTCCGCCGAGGGCCTTTTTGTATGCGCTCACAGCGGCGGCGACATATTCCGGACGCTTCATTCTACCCTCTATTTTCAGAGAGTTTACACCCGTTGCTACAAGCTGTTCGGTGTGTTCGAGAAGGCAGTTGTCCTTTAAACTTAAATCCCTGCCCGTGCCCGACGGAGCCTTGAACTCAAGCCGGCAGGGTTGAGCGCACAGACCCCTGTTGCCGCTTCGTGAACCTAAGAATGCGCTCATATAGCACTGACCGCTGACGCACATACACAGAGCTCCGTGAACGAAGTATTCGAGTTCGAGATTTGTCTGCCGTCTTATTTCGGCTATTTCCGCGCGGCTGATTTCTCGCGATAGGACCACTCTGCGAAAGCCCGCTTTTTCGAGCAGTTTTGCTCCCGACGGAGAGTGAACGCTCATTTGCGTCGAGGCGTGCAGAGGTATTTCGGGAGCGCATTGTTTAACTATTTTGACAGCGCCCAAATCCTGCAAAATAAGCGCATCTGCGCCTATTGCGCAGATACGCTTTACTTGTTCTTTAAAATCGGGTATTTCTCTGTCTTTAATAATGGTGTTGAGCGTGATATATACTTTAACTGCGTGAGAATGGGCATATCCGATCGCCGCCTGTAATTGCTCGGCGGAAAAGTTCTCGGCGTTTCTTCGGGCGTTGAAATCGCCCGCACCCAGATATACTGCGTCTGCGCCGCATCGGACAGCTGCAATCAGACTCTCCTCGGAGCCTGCCGGAGCAAGTATTTCAGCTCTCATCATTTCCTGTATCTGTTTAATTCTTCGGTGAGTCTTTCAACTTCTCTTTTAGCGGACTCGGCTTCCATTCTCGCCCTTGCGGAATCTTCAAGGTAATCCTTAATTTGACCGCGCAGGCTGTCTGCGGAATTATTGTTTTTCTTCAAATCGTCCATAGTATTCAAAGCGGAAAGAATTGCCGCTTGGGTTATACTCATAGAGGAGTTGTTTTCAAGCATATTTGTGAGCTCTTTACTCAATTCCGCTGCGAGGGATTCAACATATGCAGGGTCATCTTCCGTATTCAGACAAAATTCGTTGCCGGCGATATTTACAATAACTTTTGAAACAGCCATAATTTGTGACCTCCGTTTAATTTAATAACTTATATACAAACTTATTATACAATATTGAATCTCATTTTTCAAGAAAATTGATAACTATTTTTATTCGAGATTTTTTGTGGATAAAAACAGTGTTTTTAGGGCATTTATCCGATTTTTGTGATAAAGTTTTTTCAGAAAAGTATTGACAATATTATCAAAACAGGTTAATATATGTATAGTACTTATAAATTTGTAATTATTATAATTTTGGAGTCATAATATGACATCTACACAGATAAAAGATTTATTGGAGTCAAAAGGCGTTCGCGCGACGCATCAGCGAATTAGCGTGTATCGGGCTGTTTGTGAACACCCTGTTCACCCCTGTGCTTCGGCGATTTATGATGCGCTTAAAAAGGATAATCCGGCACTCTCGCTTGCGACTGTTTACAATTCGGTCGAGGCGTTGTGCGGCGCAGGGCTTCTGCGCAGGATAAATGTTGATGATAACGAATCTCGTTACGACGCGGATATGTCGCGGCACGGACACTTTAAATGTGACCGGTGCGGCAAAGTTATCGATTTCCCGGTGAAAGATGATTTCGCTCAGGGATTGAGCGGCTTTGCGGTTACAAGGCGTGAAATTTGCTTTGGAGGGCTGTGCCCCGATTGTCTTGCACAGGAACAACAGACTAAGCAGTGCAATTGAAAGATTTTCTCTTTCTTTGTCATATATTATAATTTATTTCGGAGGTATTTATTATGAAAAAATATGTATGTCCCGTATGCGGATATGAAAGTGATTCTCCTATTGAGAAGTGCCCTCTTTGCGGCGCGGCTATGCAGGAGAAAGAGGTTGAAGACGGTGCTATGGAATGGGCTTCCGAGCACAAGGTCGGCATTGTTGACGGCGTTGACCCCAAAATCGTAGAAGGACTCAGAGATAACTTCAACGGTGAGTGCAGCGAGGTCGGAATGTACCTTGCAATGGCGAGAGTTGCACACCGCGAGGGCTATCCCGAAATCGGACTTTATTGGGAAAAGGCAGCTTATGAGGAGGCGGAGCACGCCGCAAAGTTTGCGGAGATGTTAGGTGAGGTTGTAACAGACTCCACTAAGAAAAATCTTGAAATGCGTGTAGCCGCTGAAAACGGAGCAACAGCCGGCAAAACAGAGCTTGCTAAAATGGCAAAGGCGCAGGGTCTTGACGCAATTCATGACACAGTTCATGAAATGGCTCGTGACGAGGCAAGACACGGCAAGGCATTTGCAGGCTTGTTAAAAAGATATTTCGGCTAATCAACTCGCTTGAATAAGTCTTTTCAAAGGAGAGGGAGCATTCCCTCTCCTCTTTTTTAAGCACTTTGGAACATTGTTGAGTGTGCTCTAATCGGACAAATATTCCACTTGTCAGAATTTAACAACCGTTCTGACGAAATTCACTCCGTCGGGTGTTTCGGCTCTGCGGCGTCGGTTGCATAAAAGGATGCATTATGGTATATTGTTTAAGTATTTGTGAAACAGATGGGAGGATATGGTGTGGAGCTTAATAATATTATTATCGACATACTTCCTTTATCATTGCTGATATTGATTTTATATAAGATGAAGCCGGTAAAGCCCCTGCGGGCGTTGGACTCAACCGAGTATTTATCTGTTGATACCACTAAGTCTTACCGCGGACTGTTTGCCCTTGTGGTAATATTTCATCATCTTTCAAGGCTCACTGAATCCGGCGTTATTTTTCACAAATTTACACTTGTGGGATATTTGGCTGTCGCGTATTTTTTCTTCCTTTCGGGCTACGGTCTTCAAAAATCGTATATCTCAAAGGGGGAGAGCTACACAAAGGGATTTCTTTTAAAGCGTTTGCCCTCGGTCATTCTTCCGTATCTAATTATAATTTTAGCCTTTTGGCTGATGTATTTTGTGAGCGGTCGGGTTTTCTCCTTAAAGGATATCGGGCTGACATTTATCGGCGGCAAGCCCTTTGTGCCGTATTCTTGGTATATATTGTGTATTATTATATTCTATATTGTATATTGGCTGCTAATGCTTATTTGCAAAAAGCGTTATTTCCCGATGATACTCGGCGCCGCCGCTTGGTATGTCTTGTACTGCGCCGTGTGTATCAAATTGGATTACGGCTCGTGGTGGTATAACACCGCGCTGCTGCCGGTAATCGGAATGTTCTGGGCGACATATGAGAAAAAACTTGTGGATTTTATCAAAAAATCGTATTTTATAATTACTCCCGTAATTATTGTTTCTTTTGCCGCACTCTTTGTATCGTATAACCGCATTATTGAGCTTGTGAAAATTCCCGCCGTTTCCTCTGTTTTAAAATTGCCCACCGCCGTGCTTTTCGTGTTGGGTGTAATACTTCTTTCGATGAAATTCAGCATCGGAAACAAGGTGCTTGGATTCCTCGGTGAAATCTCTCTTGAAATGTATATCTCACAAGGTCTGATTTTTAACATTTTAAGAGGAAAATTTATATATATCAAGAACGAACTGCTCTTTTGTGCGGCTTCGATTGTCGTGATAATTGCTTTCTCCGTTGTGTTTCGCTTCGCCTGCAAATTTGTGCTGAAAAAATACAGGATTTTATTGGATAAGAAAATTTTAAAAGTAAATTAAAAGAGAGAAAATCGGACGATTTTCTCTCTTTTAATTCTTATTCGTGTGTGAAGTAAAAATTGCTTTCCCAAGCGGGAATATATTTGTGGTGACGGAAATATAATTTATATTCCGGTGATATTTTCTTTATCGCAAGCGGAATTGAAAACATATCCTCATTTCTGTGGTAAGCGCAGATGTAAAGCTTCGGCAGATACGCTTTGATAGTATCTTTTGCACCTTCAACAGCATTTAATTCGCTGCCTTCAATATCCATTTTTATCAGCGTGACAGGGGAGTTTACCGCATTGTCGAGAGCGAGCATATGCGTCATTTCTCCCTGTGTGCCGACGGAAGAATTTCTACCGGATTTATTTTCGAAAAACACATCCTCGTCGGTGCTCCAAAGTCCCGCGTTAAATAGCGAGATGTTCTGCATATCCGCTGTGTTTTTTATAAGTTTTTTATAATTCTTTTTATCCGGTTCAAAGGCGAAGATTTTATTATATCGTCCTCCGGTACACTCCGTGATTTCCCTTATTGTATCGCCGTCGTATGCACCTGCGTCGACTATTATTTCATCGCTTGTGAGCCTTAGAATGTCGCGGTAAACATGCTTTTTGTCGGCGAAGGGAAACAGGTATTTGATTTTTCCGCTGATTTTAAAGTTCAAGGTGTCGGCATAGACCTTTTTTGACTCATCGTCGCTTAACATTTCGTACGCTTCGTCGAACATTTCCTCGTGCCTTTCGACAAATTCGCGGGTGAACAGACCGTCGCCCGCAACGGGGACATCAGGCGCAAAAACGGGATTTTCGGCGTTTATTTTCAGTATGTTTTCTATCACCTCGTCCCTGTTTGTAGCGAAGGCGAGAACGACATTTACCTTGCCGTATTTTTCTTTTATTTGTGAGTAGGTGAGAACCCTTTTTCCGTGGAAGGAGTGACCTCTTACAAATGAGTCGCTTGCGAAGAAATCGCAAATTTCAATTTCCTTTTCGGCACAGATATTCAGTATTTTGTCGGCGCCGTTTCCCATTCCGTACATAACCGAGGGGAAAGGACTGTTTTTAAGTGTTTCCCACACATCTTTTTCTCTTATTAAATCCGTAATCAATAAAATCACCGAAATCATTATATATTATTTTGTTGAAAAATGTAAAGAGCGGTGGTAAAATCTTTTTATAAAGAAATTGGAGAGAGATATGAATTTTGATTACATTTTAATTCTCGGCGGGCCCGTTAAGGGAGATCTGCCGTCGGAGCTTTTGTTTGAAAGGATAAAATGTGCCTCGGAGTTTTACTTTGAGAACGAGGGTATTAAAATTGTTGCTTCCGGCGGAATAAAGGGAAGACATCAGCGTTTGAGCGAGGCTTGTATTATCAAGAATTCTCTTGTGGAGCTGGGAGTTCCTCCGGAAGATATAATTTTGGAAAACAAGGCTCTCACCACTCTTGAGAACTTCCTTTATACGAAAAAAATCGTCGGAGAGAGCGCCGCTGTAACCTATGTCACCAACAAATTTCATATTTACCGTTGTACGCTTATCGCGCAGCGTGCGGGGGTAGATTATGTGCCTATGAGCGCACCTGACGGAAAACGCTCTCTTTCTTTTCGTATCAGGGAGAGATTTATTCTTCCGTTTGCAAAGCACGGCATCATAAAATAAGTGTGATTATTCGTATTTTATTGAATACTTTTAATTCAAGTGATAAAATATCAAAAGAGGTGTGGACTTATGAAATTTGCAAAGATGCAGGGCTGCGGCAATGATTACATTTATTTTAACTGTATTAAAACGCAGATAGTTGATGAAGTTAAAGCGGCGATAGAACTTTCGGACCGTCATTTCGGTATCGGCGGTGACGGCATAATTCTAATTAAGGATTCCGATATAGCGGATTTTGAGATGTGTATGTATAATGCCGACGGTTCAAGGGGTGCTATGTGCGGCAACGGAATCAGATGCGTAGCGAAGTATGTCTATGACAAGGGACTTATAGATAAAGAGGAGTTTACAATAGAGAGTATGGGCGCCGTTAAGAATATCGAGCTTGTAGTAATTGACTCGAAGGCGGAGCTTATTAAGGTCGATATGGGGGAACCCGAGCTCGAGCCGGAGAAAATACCCGTTGACCTTGACGGTGATAATGTGATAAATCACCCGATTCGCGTCGCAGGGAAGGATTACAATATGACCTGCGTGAGCATGGGTAACCCTCATGCCGTAATTTTTATCGACGAGCCGGTGGTCGATTTTCCCGTTGAGGAAATCGGAAAGGAGTTTGAAAATCACCCTGTTTTTCCCGACAGAACGAACACGGAATTTGTCAGAGTGATAGATGAAAATACCGTAGAAATGCGTGTCTGGGAGAGAGGTTCGGGAGAAACACTCGCCTGCGGCACAGGTGCATGTGCAACCGCTGTGGCTGCGGCACTCAACGGTTTCTGCGGCAGAGAGGTCACCGTCAAGCTTCTCGGAGGGGAGCTAAATATTGAGTGGAGAGAGGATAACCGTATCATTATGACCGGACCTGCACAATTTGTATTTGAAGGCGAAGTGCCTTTAAAAACTCTTTAGTTAAAAAAGGGAGGATATGAAAAAATGCCGACAATTAACAAAAATTTCTTAAAGCTTCAAAGCAACTATCTGTTTTCCGATATAGCGAAAAAGGTAGCCGCTTATAAGGAGGAAAATCCGTCTGCGGATATAATTTCCTTGGGAATCGGAGATGTCACCCGACCGCTCATTCCGGCGTGTATCGAGGCAATGCACAAGGCCGTGGATGAGATGGCGAATGCCGATACCTTCAGGGGCTATCCGCCTGAGCAGGGATATGATTTCCTTTTGGAAGCGATTGTAAAAAATGATTATCTTGACAGAGGAGTCGAGCTCGATAAGAGTGAGGTATTCGTTTCGGACGGAGCAAAGTGCGATTGCGGAAATATTGGGGATATTTTCGGGACAGACAATGTCGTAGCGGTTTGCGACCCTGTTTATCCTGTGTATGTTGACACAAATGTTATGGCAGGCAGAGCGGGCGAGTTTAACGGCGGAAAGTGGTCAAAAATCGTATATATGCCCAGCACAAAGGAAAACGGATTCTTTCCGGATTTCCCGAAGGAGCACGCCGATATGATTTATCTGTGCTTCCCGAACAATCCGTCGGGACAGGGCGCGACAAGACAGCAGCTTCAAAAATGGGTTGATTTCGCTTTGAGGGAGAACTCCGTAATTCTCTATGACTCCGCTTATGAAGCGTATATCACCGACGGAGATATGCCGCATACGATTTATGAAATTGAGGGGGCGAAGAAGTGTTGTATTGAGTTTCGCTCGTTCTCAAAAACCGCAGGTTTTACAGGTACAAGGTGTGCTTATTGCGTAATTCCGAAAGAGCTCACCGTGGAGGGAACCTCGCTGAATTCTCTTTGGGCAAGAAGGCAGGCTACAAAGTTTAACGGCGTGTCATACATCACTCAAAGGGGAGCCGAGGCGATTTATACCGAGCAGGGCAAAAAGGAGATAAAAGAGCTTATCGCCTATTATCAGGCGAATGCCAAGGTGATTTACGAGGGACTTAAAGAGGCGGGCTTTAAGGTGTCCGGCGCGGTCAACAGCCCGTATATCTGGCTTGAGGTTCCGCAGGGTATGACAAGCTGGGATTTCTTTGATGTGCTTCTCAGGCAGGCAAATGTCGTAGGCACTCCGGGAAGCGGCTTCGGACCTGCCGGAGAGGGCTATTTCAGACTGACTGCCTTCGGCAGCGCCGAGAGGACAAAGCAGGCCGTCGAAAGAATCGTAAAGGTGTTTAAATCATAATTTTACTTAATTCGTTTTTTAAAACAGGCAAATATGCGCAAGGCGTGTTTGCCTGTTTTTCATTTTCAAAGGTTAAAAATTCCTGTTTAAAGCAAATTTTTATCTGCGGCGCGCCGCCGTATGTCAAAAATTTAACAATTAAAAGTGACATTTTAAGACACTTTTTGTGAGTTTATATGAAATTTTTTATTTTTGGAAAATAAATGGTTATTTGCCTTGATTTCTATTCTAAAAAAATATATTATATATAATGAATTTTTGCGATGAAAATTCAGTTTTAACTGTTATTTTTTTGTTGAAAATTTTAATTCAAATACATTTAGTTTACGGAGGTAAAAAATGGAATATCGTATTGAACATGATTCAATGGGTGAGGTAAAGGTTCCCGCCGACAAGTATTGGGCGGCTCAGACAGAGCGCAGCCACGAAAATTTTAAAATCGGCGTTGGAATCGAAACAATGCCCAGAGAGATTACACACGCATTCGGTGTGCTTAAAAAGGCGGCTGCTATTGCCAACCATGCACTCAGACCGGAGAAGATGACTGATGAGAAGCTTGCGGCTATTTCAACTGCTTGCGACGAGGTTATGTCCGGCTCACTCAACGAGCACTTTCCCCTTGTAGTTTGGCAGACAGGCTCAGGCACACAGTCTAATATGAATGCCAACGAGGTAATCGCCAACAGAGCAAACGAAATTGCGGGAAAGAAATTGCTTCATCCTAACGATGACATCAATATGAGCCAGAGTTCAAACGATACATTCCCTACAGCAATGAGTATTGCGGCTGTATTGGGAATTGAGGACAAGGTATTTCCGGCTCTTGATATGCTCATTTCCACATTTAAAAGACTTGAAAAAGAAAATGAAGGCATTGTAAAAAGCGGACGCACACACCTTCAAGACGCTACACCCATCACCTTCTCACAGGAGATTAGCGGATGGAGAACAAGCTTGGAGAAGGACAGAAAGCTTCTTGAAATCGCTCTTCCCGAGCTCAAAGAGCTCGCCCTGGGCGGAACGGCAGTCGGGACAGGTCTTAACGCACCTAAGGGCTTTGATGAAGCCGTTGCCGAGGCTGTATCCGAAATCACCGGAAAGAAGTTTATCACAGCACCCAATAAATTCCACGCGCTCACATCAAAGGACGAAATCGTGTTTGCTCACGGCGCGCTTAAAGCATTGGCGGCTGACCTTATGAAAATTGCAAATGATGTTCGTTGGCTTGCCAGCGGACCGAGGGTAGGTCTCGGAGAGATCAAGATACCCGAGAACGAGCCGGGTTCATCAATTATGCCGGGTAAAGTCAATCCCACACAGTGTGAGGCTGTAACAATGGTTGCCGTACAGGTTATGGGTAATGACGCAACTATCGGCTTTGCGGCGAGCCAGGGCAACTTTGAACTGAATGTATTTATGCCTGTAATTATATATAACTTCACTCAATCTGTTCGTCTGCTCAGCGAGGTAATGGTATCTTTCAATAACAACTGTGCAGTCGGAATCACCGCCAACAAGGAGAAGATGCACAACAACCTGCACAACTCACTGATGCTTGTAACCGCACTTAATCCTTACATCGGCTATGAGAACGCGGCAAAGACCGCCAAGAAGGCGTTCAAGGACAACATCTCCTTGAAAGAGGCTTGCGTTGAATTGGGCTTTTTGAGCGCGGAAAAATTTGATGAAGTATTCCATCCGGAACAAATGGTTTGATTTTAGAAGATAAGCAGATGCTTATTTGAAGGGAGTAATAGAAGATGGTTTTTAGTTACTATCCGGGTTGTACGCTGAAAACAAAGGCGAAGGATTTGGACAGATATGCCCGAATCTCAGCCGAAGCGTTGGGAGTAACCCTTGAGGAATTGCCGGAATGGCAATGCTGCGGCGGCGTATATCCCGTTGCCAAGGATGAGATTGCGACAAAGTTATCCTCTGTCAGAGCGCTCAACAGCGCCGGCGAGATGGGCAACGACCTTGTAACTCTCTGCTCGGCGTGTCACAATGTTATCAAGCAGGTCAATAATGATATGAGGACTGATGAAAATATCGTCCTCAAAGTCAACAATTACTTAAAGCTTGATAAGCCCTACGCGGGCGAGACAAATGTACTGCATTACCTTGAAATGCTTCGAGATGCAGTAGGTTTTGACAAGATTAAAGAAAAAGTTACAAATCCGCTCACCGGGGTTAAAATCGCACCGTACTACGGTTGCCTGCTTTTGAGACCCGGCAGCGTTATGCAGTTTGATGACCCGGAGAATCCGTCGATAATGGAAGATTTTATCCGTGCAATCGGCGCCGAGCCCGTCAGCTACTCAATGAGAAACGAGTGCTGCGGCGGTTATGTGACTTTGGAGAATAAATCTCTTGCGGCGAAGAAAAGCAATAATGTCTTGGAGAGTGCCGTATCGGCAGGGGCACAGATGGTCATCACCGCCTGTCCTCTTTGCCTTTACAATCTCAACAAAAACGGCAGCGATTATGATATTCCCGTACATTATTTTACAGAGCTTCTCGCGCAGGCATTGGGATTGAAATAGGGGGAGGATTATGGAAAATAAACAACAGCTCACAGAGCAGATTCTCCGTATGAGCGGAGTAAATGCCCGTAAATGTATGAGATGCGGCAAATGTACGGCTACCTGCCCTTCTTTTGATGAAATGGAGTATCATCCTCATCAGTTCGTCTATATGGTGGAAAAGGGAGATATTGAGCCTCTTATGAAGTCCGAATCCCTTTACACCTGCTTGACCTGCTTTGCCTGTGTTGAGAGATGTCCGAGGAATGTTGAGCCTGCAAAGCTTGTAGAGGCTGTCAGATTGGCGGTTATCCGCGAGCAGGGAGCAAATCACCTGAAACCGCAGGACCTTCCGGAGCTGTGGGATGAGGATTTACCGCAGCAGGCGATAGTCAGCGCATTCAGGAAGTACAGTAAGTAAGGAGGAAATAACTGATGCAGAAAATCGGCGTATTTGTATGTTGGTGCGGCAGTAATATTGCCGGTACGGTAGATGTTCACGCAGTTGCCGAGACTTTGAAGAAAGAACCCGGCGTTGTTTTCTCTACTGACTACCAATATATGTGTTCCGAAGCAGGACAAAATTTGATTAAAGATTCCATCAAGGAATATGGACTTACCGGCGTAGTAATATGCTCTTGCTCGCCGCGTATGCACGAAAACACCTTCCGTAAAGCGGCTCAGTCCGTGGGACTCAACCCGTATATGGTTGAAGTTGCGAACATTCGTGAACAATGTTCGTGGATACATAAGGATATGGCAACCGCAACCGAAAAAGCCGTAATTCTCGGCAGAGCGGCGATTGCCAAGGTTCACTTAAACGCTCCTCTCACCGCCGGAGAAAGCCCGGTAGTTAAAAGGGCGCTTGTAATCGGCGGCGGAATCGCCGGAATACAGACAGCTCTTGATATAGCGGAGGCGGGCTTTGAGGTAGATATCGTCGAGAAATCTCCGACAATCGGCGGAAAGATGGCTCAGATTGATAAGACCTTCCCGACTCTCGACTGTGCGGCTTGTATTCTCACACCTAAAATGGTTGAGGCGGCTCAGCAGGAGAAAATCAAAATTTACTCTTACAGTGAGGTTGACGAGGTCAAGGGCTTCGTCGGAAACTTCTCTGTCAAGATTCGCAGGAAAGCCCGTTATGTAAATGAAGACATATGCACCGGTTGCGGCGTATGCACCGAGAAATGTCCTCAGAAGAAGGTTCCCAACGAGTTCAATCTCGGTATGGATAACCGAAGGGCGATTTATATTCCCTTTGCACAAGCAGTTCCGAAGGTTGCCACTATCGACCCGAACTATTGCACAATGCTCAAAACCGGCAAGTGCGGAGTTTGCTCAAAGGTCTGCACGGCAAAGGCTATCGACTACACTCAAAAGGATGAATTTGTCGAGGCACAGTACGGAGCAATCGTCGTCGCGACAGGATTTAATCCGATTTCACTTGAAAAGTATGATGAATTTGCGTATTCGCAAAGTCCCGATGTCGTAACCTCTCTTGAGTATGAGCGGCTTATGAATGCTGCGGGACCGACAAGCGGAACGCTTCTTCGTCCGTCCGACCTGACCCACCCGAAGACAATCGTGTTCGTTCAGTGCGTAGGTTCGAGATGTGACGGCGGCGATAAGGGCAAGCCCTATTGTTCCAAGGTGTGCTGTATGTACACTGCAAAGCACGCTATGCTCACTCGTGAGAAATATCCCGATACAGATGTATATGTATTTTATATTGATGTGCGTACACCCGGTAAGAATTTCGACGAGTTTTACCGTCGCGCGGTAGAGGACTACGGAGTACATTATATAAAAGGTATGGTAGGAAAGGTTGTACCGCAGGACGGAAAGCTCAAGGTTCAAGCGTCCGACCTTCTCTCCAATGAACAGCTTCACATCGATGCGGATATGGTAGTTTTGGCGGCTGCAATCGAGCCTGACAAGACGGCAAGACCTCTTGCAACAATGCTCACAGCTTCAATGGATACAAACGATTTCTTCACCGAGGCTCACCCGAAGCTTCGTCCGGTAGAGAGCCCGACAGCCGGTGTATTCCTCTCCGGTATGTGCCAGGGTCCGAAGGATATTCCGGAAACGGTATCTCAGGCGTCTGCGGCTGCGGCGAAGGTAATCGGCTTGCTTGCCAAGGATAAGCTCACCTGTAATCCGTGCGTTGCACATTCCGACGAGCAGCTTTGTAACGGCTGTTCCTCTTGTGAGAAGGTTTGTCCTTACGGAGCAATCACCTATCAGGACAAAGAGTTCAGAATGCCCAACAGAACAGTTGCTGTTCGCCGCGTAGCTTCGGTCAATCCCGCAGTATGTCAGGGTTGCGGAGCTTGTACGGTAGCCTGTCCGTCAGGAGCAATGGACTTGAACGGATTTTCTAACAGACAAATTATGGCGGAGGTAGATGCGATATGCAAATAGAGAAGAAAGAATTTAAACCGACTATCGTTGCCTTCTGCTGCAACTGGTGTTCATATGCCGGCGCCGACCTTGCCGGAACGAACAGACTCAACTATCCTGCCGATGTCAAGATTATCAGAGTTCCCTGTTCCTGCCGAGTAAACCCGATGTTTATTCTTCGCGCATTCCAAAGGGGAGCCGACGGCGTTATCCTCTGCGGATGTCACCCCGGAGATTGCCACTATACAACGGGCAACTATTACGCCCGCCGCAGGATGACCTTGTTGTTCTCGATGCTTGACTTCTTGGGCATTGAGAGAGGAAGGACAAGAGTTGAGTGGGTATCGGCAGCGGAAGGAGCAAAATTCGCTCAGACAATGAATGAATTTGTTGAGACGATTATTTCTCTCGGCGAGAATAAGAGATTGGAGGATTTGAGATGCAAGAAATGATGAAAAAACGCGCGTTGCAACTCCTTCAAGACGGAACGGTTGAGCGCGTGCTTGCCTGGAAAACAGGTGAATTTTCGTATGATATTACTCCCGCTGTCTTTGAGAGCGCCGAGGAGATTGAAAAAGATTTTGTCTATGACGCATTTTGCGCGGCAAATCTCTCGAAATATCTTGTCGCTCTTAGTAAGAAAGAGGGAAAAACCCTTGCTTTTTTGAAGCCGTGCGACTCTTACAGCTTCCAGCAGCTTATGAAGGAGCACAGAGTTGACAGAGATAATGTCTATATTATCGGTATTGCCTGCGACGGCAAGGCCGATGCCGATAAAATCAAGGACTCCGGTATAAAAGGTATTAAAAATATAGCGGATAACGGCGACAAACTTGTCGTTGAAACAATCTATTCGGAAAGCACCGAATTGGATAAGAAGGATTTCCTTGCGGAGAGGTGCTTAAATTGTAAGAGCCGTAAGGTAGTAATTTATGATGAGATGATAGGCGAAAACGGAGAGGTTTTGGATTCCAATCGTTTTGATATGGTTGAAAAGATTGAAGCTATGACCTCCGAGGAGCGTTTTGAATTCTGGCAGAACGAACTTTCTCGTTGTATCAGATGTAATGCTTGTCGCAATGTCTGTCCGGCTTGCACCTGTGAAAAGTGTGTATTTGATAACGACGCGTCCGGAATTGCCAATAAGGCGGCGGCAAACAGCTTTGAGGAAAATATGTTCCATATTATCCGTGCTTTCCATGTCGCCGGTCGTTGTACGGACTGCGGTGAATGTTCAAGAGTTTGTCCTCAGCACATTCCGCTTCACCTTCTCAACCGTAAGTTTATCAAGGATATGAACGAATTTTACGGTGAGTATCAGGCGGGAGAGGATTTAGAAACCAGACCTCCTCTTGTGAACTTCACGATGGACGATGTTGAGCCGAGTATTGTAAATGAAAAGGGAGGTAAGGAATAATGTTAAAGATTTGTGTTGAAAAACTGGGTGACCTCTTTGATGCACTTGCCAAGGAACAGGCATTATACATACCTTCCGACAATGAAAATTCAGGCGCTTCTTTTAAGGAGTACACTTCGGGAATGAAGCTCACAGAGCAGCTCAATACCGTCAGAAGCGCAAAGGATTTCTTTTTCCCGCAGACAGAGAACCTTTTTGATATTAAAATGCAGGGAAAGAAAATAGAAATTATCGACACGAGAAAGGAAAGCGAGGACTTCGTAATTTTCGGAGTCAGAGCCTGTGACGCGAGAAGCTTCACAATTCTTGACAAGGTATTTCTCAGTGAGCCTGTCGATACATATTATCAAAACAGGAGAGAGCACGGCACAATAATCACTCTCGCCTGCAACAGACCCGAGGAGACCTGCTTCTGCTCCGCTTTCGGAATAGACGCGTCAAATCCCGGCGGAGACATTTCCGCGTGGAAGGTCGGTGAGCAGATGTATTTCAGCGCCAATACCGACAGGGGAGAGAGCCTTTTGAATAGCGTTAGCTCCGTGCTTGAAGAGGGCGACGAGAAGCCCGTTGAGCAGGAGAAGGAGAGTATTAAGAATATCATCTCCAACCTTCCGCTCGGCTCGCTCGACTTTGACAGTATTAAGGAGCAGGAACTTTTGGAGATTTTCAATTCTCCCAAGTGGGCTGAGCTTTCCGAGTCCTGTCTCGGTTGCGGAACCTGCACCTTTGTCTGCCCGACCTGTCAGTGTTATGACATCAGGGAGTGCGACACCGGCAGCGTGGTTAAGCGCTTTAGATGTTGGGACTGTTTTATGTTTTCGGATTTCACAAAAATGGCGCACGGAAACCCCAGGGTTTCGCAGCTTGAAAG
>CALYOC010000002.1 GCA_945227095.1 uncultured Clostridia bacterium | reverse complement strand
AACGCACAACCCCGTCCTCAACATTCAGAACTACGGACTGCTCGCCGGCGGCGGTTGTCCATACGAAAGTGATTTTGTGAGAACTTGTTACGGGTTTTTCCTGCAAGCTTGAAATGGCGCCGTTGATTGCCAAAACCGCACTGTCAATAGTGCTTTGATACGTTCTGCCCTTATCGGACTCAACTGTGTTGCCGGCGAGAACTGACTGTAAAGCGGCAACCGAGTCATCTGTATAAATACCGGAGGCAATCTTTTCATTAGCAACCTGAACTGCCGCGGTGTAGTCGGAGTAATCGGCAGCTACAAAGGTTCTGTCATACTGCGCGGTGTAAACGGTGCTCTCCGTAATCGCGGAGAGAGCCGGTGACCAAGCGGTGAAGTTGTAATCGTAGTCGCCGTCCGCGGGGTCAACGAAATTCTCTGTTACTGAAGGAGCAACGGGTGTTTCGTTTTCCTTAACCTTGATGACCTCGGAAGTTTCTGCGCCGTCCGCGGTTTTGTAGGTGAAGGTTGCGTCGTAGTATGTAACAGCTGCGCCGGAGCCGGTCGCTGTGTAGGCGAGAGGCGCTACTGCCGAATAAGCCGTTACAAAAGCGACATTGTCAGCAGTTGTTGTTCCGCACAGGTTGTAATAACCTACCGCGTCGGAATACAGATAGCTCGAAAGAGCAGTCAGAGCAGATTCACCCGCGCCGATAACTTTGAAAGTGAGGGTTGCGACAACCGTTGAATCCTCCTCAGTGGGAGTGAAGGTGCCGCTGGGAGTTCCCTCGATTTTGAGTGCGGCTAAGTTGCCCGTGCTCAAAGCGGTTGCTCCGCCGACATACCTTGCAAAATCAGAGCTTGTAACCGGTGCGCCGTCCGCGCCCGCCTTAAGCTCGCTCAAAGCGAGGTTTGCCTGTGCCGGCTCAAAGCCCTCATACGCCTCGAACATTGCGTTGTAAGAAATGCTCTCATACTCGAGCAAGGTCTTGTCATAAACCAATGTGCCCTCAAAGCCGTAAAGGTAAGTTGACATATGGTCAACGACAACATCAACGACAAGCTTAGTGTCGTCCTGCTCGACGACATTAAACGAATAGTTGGTTGTCAATGCGGTGTTTCTGCCGTTGTGGTCATAGCCGGTGTAAGTGGCACTTACTCCGAACGCGGTGACCGCAAAGCAAGAAACTGCCAAGCACGCCGCCATAAAGACGCTGAGTGCTTTTTTCAAGGTCTTGTTCATTCAAATCTCTCCTTAAAGTTAATTGCGAGAGTAGTATTTTTATTTATAAAAATAAAAATTTCAGCACTTTTGCACAACAGAAAGGCAGCAATTTTCGACATACTGCACATAACTTCCGGTGCAAAAGAGCACACTACCCGATAGTCAAGAGTATCTTACCATTTTTAGCGCCCTGTGTCAACTAAAAAAAGAAATATATATAAGAGAAAAATAAACAAAAATTCATCATCTACTTTGTGAAATTTGATACCGACAACAAAAAACACCGAAAAAACAGAGAAAAACGCGTCATACTCCGGCTGCTTTTAACCCTCCGCTTCCGACCACTCCCAAGGTGCAAAAATCCTACCGAAAACGCAAAAAAATCAACCGCCACGCAAGGATGAGGCGGTTTGTTTCATAGTTATATTTCACATAAAACTCAACTTATATTTCGATATTTTTATATATTTTAACGAATAAAATTCACCCGAAAGATAAAAAATACCGCCCGAAAATCAAGCTGAACGGGCGGTAAATTTAATAATTTTACAGTTGTCAGTTCAAAATCATTCTGTCGTTGGCAAACTCCTCTCCGTTTGTCTCCGAGAATTTTTTCAGCAAATCAGCCGTCGTGAGCTTCTTCTTTTCCTCGCCGCTGACATCATAAATAATCTTTCCGTCATTCATCATTATCAAACGGTTGCCCACACGGATTGCATCCTTCATATTATGAGTTATCATCAGGGTTGTGATGTTGTCCTTGGCGACAATATCCTGCGTTAAATCCAAAACCTTCTTGGCGGTTTTCGGGTCGAGCGCTGCCGTATGTTCGTCAAGAAGAAGTAATTTCGGCTTTTTAAGCGTTGCCATAAGAAGTGTTATCGCCTGTCTCTGTCCGCCGGACAGAAGTCCGACCTTAGAGGTGAGCCTATCCTCAAGCCCAAGCCCCAAGGAGGCAAGAATTTCCCTGTACTTCGCCTTTTCCTTACGCTTTACTCCTATTCCCAATCCGCGGAATTTTCCCCTTCGGGAAGCGATTGCCAAATTCTCATCAATCTGCATATCAGCTGCCGTTCCTGTCATCGGGTCCTGAAAAACTCTGCCCAAAAACGCCGCACGCTTATACTCCGGAAATTTTGTGACATCCTTGCCGTCAATAATTATATTTCCGCAATCCACGGGATAAACACCGGCAATCATATTTAAAAGAGTTGATTTTCCGGCTCCGTTTCCACCGATTACCGTTACGAAATCTCCCTCATTTAATACGAGATCTATTCCTCTCAACGCCTTTTTTTCATTGATAGTTCCGGGGTTAAATGTTTTATGAACACCTTTAACTTCAAGCATCGGTTGTCACCTCCACGGATTCAGAGTTCTTTCTGCCAAGCTTTTTCTGTGTGATTTTACCCTTCCAGAAGGGAACTCCAAGGAACAGTGCCACAACCAAAGCCGTGAACAATTTCAGGTCGTTTGAATTAAGTCCCAAACGCAAAACGAATGTAATTACAATATAGTAAATAACACCGCCGAAGGATACCGCAAGCAGTCGCAGGGCGAAGTTCTTAAGCAGCTTGCCGAATACAACCTCGCCTATAATTACCGCAGCCAAGCCGATAACTATGGCTCCCCTGCCCATATTTACATCTGCAAAGCCCGTGTACTGGGCATACAGACCGCCGGAAACGCCTACAATGCCATTGGAGAGTACTAAGGCAATTATAGTATTAAAATTAGTATTTATTCCGTTTGCACGCGCCATATTGCTGTTGCAGCCGGTCGCTCTGATGGAATGACCGAGCTCCGTTCCGAAAAACCAATAAAGAACGGCTATCAAGACTACTACAAATACAGCTCCGACAATAAGCGATTGCGGAATATTGCTCAGGGTTATAAGCAAACTGTGGTTTTTCGCACTTACCGCCGTGTTTGCCTTTCCGCCCATAATGCGAAGGTTTACGGAATAGAGTGCAAGCTGAGTGAGTATTCCCGAAAGAATAGCAGGTATTCCGAAGCAGGTGTGAAAAATACCCGTTGCCAAGCCTGCAAGGCAGCCCGCCGCAAATGAAATGAGCATAGCGAGCCCGACATTCATACCGCTCGCCACACATACGGCAAGCACCGCTCCGCCTACACCGAAGGTTCCGTCAACCGTCAGGTCGGCAAAATCAAGCAATCGGAAGGTGATGAATACTCCGATTGCCATTATTCCCCAAATTATACCCTGGGCAACGGCTCCCGGAAGTGAATTAAAAAAAGCTAACATTTATTTTCCTCCAAAAATGAACAGCCAAAAACAAGGGCTGTTCCGGCTGACGGCTCAATTGCCGTTACACAAACGGAAGCGATAAGAAAAATCTCATCGCTTCCGCAAAAGATATTAAGTTAAATCAAATTATTCCGCAGCGGGAGGAACTTCGGTATATCCCTCGGGAATCTTAACGCCCAAAGCATCACAAAGAGTCTTGTTGTATTCCTTCGTAACCTTGGGAGCTGACTGAATTTCCATCGTTGCAGGGTCCTTGCCCTCGGTAAGAATCTGCGCCGCCATCTCACCGGCCGCATAGCCGATGTCATAGTAGTTGATTGAAAGAGTTGCAACACCGCAGCCTCTGCAAATATTCTCCTCACCGGCAATAATCGGCACCTTAGCCGCCTCGGCAACAGCATTTACCGTTTCGGTACAGGAAGCCATTGTGTTGTCGGTGGGAATGTAGATAACATCGCAATCTGCACACGCGGAGGTAGTTGCAGCCGCTACATCGTTTGAATCGGAGCAAGTGTACGCTTTGCTCGGAATAGAAGCCTTCTTAAGCTCCTCGGCGATAACCTTTGCCTGATAAACGGAGTTTGCCTCTGCGGAGCAATAGAGAATTCCGACCTTCTTGACATTCGGGAAAAGCTCCTTAATCATAGCTGCCTGCTCGGAAAGAGGAGCCAGGTCGCTTGTACCGGTAACATTCATTCCGGTGGTTCCCTTCCAATCGGAAATTTCAAGAGCGGTGGCATAATCCGTGATAGATGTGGCTACAATCGGAACTGATGTTGTAGCCGCAACCGCCGCCTGAAGCGCGGGAGTTGCGTTAGCCATAATAAGGTCATATCCGCCGGCTACGAAATTGTTGGCGATTGTTGCACATGTCGCAGAATCTCCTGCCGCGTTTTGATAATCAAATTCTACCTTGTCCCCCAACTTAGCGACAAGTGCTTCCTTGAAGCCTTTTGTTGCGGCATCAAGCGCTTCGTGTTGAACAAGCTGGCAAATACCGACTTTGTAAGTGTTCGACTTGCTCGAACAACCGGCAAATGCAACGAGTACCATTACAGCGCAAAGAGCAACTGCAATCAATTTTTTGACATTTTTCATAATAATTCTCCTTTGAATAGTTTCGCTTTAACGATTTAAAGTGTATCAGTAAAATTATTATATCACCCTAAGTATCAGATTTCTATAAACATTTAATACAATAAATACAAAGCGCCTTTGTGCATTATTGGCAAAATAGTATATATTTCGCTTATTTAGCCTTGCCTCTCGGTATAATCCGGGTCTGCAACACGAAGAATATTTGTATATAAATACGCTCTGGTGTCGGACTTTTCGACAAAGTTTCCGCTTTCGTCACAGGCGTTATACGCCTTATCCGCCACATAGAAAACGCTCCTTGAAGAACAGGTGTCGTCATACACGGTAAAGCTCATACCGTAACTCTCATAGGTTACAAACGCCCTCGCCGCATAATAGCGGGTATAGTTTTTCTGCGCTATGCCGCTTATTACGAGGTTAAATGTCATATAATAATCCGCACTCTCAAAATAATCCTTGGAACAATAGTCCACCGCAACTCCGTCCGGAGCATAGAGGGTGTAGTTTTTAAGTGTTCCGTTTTGGTAGGATATATATGCCGTTTTGGGTGCGCCCAAAACAATATTGTTGTAATCCACGGTATCCGCCTGATGGGGATTTTCTTCAAAGCCCTGTGCCGCAAAGCTTTTACTGAGCGTATAGACAATTCCGAAATCGGTGACCTTCGCGTTTTTAGGTATTTTTATACTTTCCGTAAAACGCAGAGATTGTGTAGAGGGCGTATCCTCAATGCGAAGTCCCGCTCCCCTCTGCGTATAATCACGCCTTAAATTTCCGAGCGCGTCCACAGAGCGGAAGGTGTTTACACCGGCGGCATACAGCACACTCTCACTTTTAAGGTCGACATCTGCAACCGTTCCGTCGTCCCTCTTTGTCGTATCCGGTAAATCTCCCGGCTGATACTCTCCCGAATCCCGAACCAGCGATGTTGTCGCGCCGCAAAGCGAGCAAATATACTTAACAGAGCCGTTTTGTTCGTTCATGGGCGGCGTTACCACCTTTTCGTCCCATTGGTGAGTACAGGATATATTACGAACCTCCTCTTCCCAGACGATACTCACAACAGCGTCATTCTGCACCGAGCCGGCAGTATATACCGCCGAGTCGAACGCCAGAGCGCTGTTAGCGGAGGAATCGACCGCGGAAAAGGTGGTTTCATTGACATCTTTAAATGTCTTACCGGGCTTTAACATAAAAATAAAGTAACCGGCAAATTCATCATTCAAAGCGGAACCGGTTTGTTCCGTCGGCGCTATCTCAACACCGAACAGCGACTTTGAACCGTTCACTCCGTCCTCAATCAAAAACGAAGAACTGTCCTCCCAACCGGATGCCGCGACAAAATAATCGTCACTCACATTCTCTGCAAGAGTGACTCCGTTCTTCCCGGAGTCAACGGTGATTGCGCTCGCGGTGACATCGACCGGCTCGACAACCTCCGGGTCATATGTGATATAAGCATAAATCCCGTCCGTTGTGACCGCTTTGTCAGAGGTTACATAAACACCCATATCAATTCCGTTTCCTATGTTTGAAGAATCCTTTGTTTCCAAGGACATATTCAGTTCGATTTTATAGTTACCGGAAGCGGCGGTTCCGCACAGGGGAATACAGGTCGCCGACAAGGCTACGGACAACAGCGCCGCAAGAATTTTTTTCTTCATTAAATGCCTCCAACAAACGATGAGTTTCAGATTTTGGTAGGTATATATGATTTATATTACAACAAAAAGATTTGGTTTGTCAATAAATAAAACCGAGCACTCAACTAAACTGAGCACTCGGTTTAACTAAGCTAAAACAATCAGTCCTTAGTATAAGGAAGAAGAGCTGCATAACGAGCTCTCTTGATAGCTGTTGTGAGCATTCTCTGATGCTTTGCACAGGTACCTGTTACGCGTCTGGGTAAAATCTTTGCCCTTTCGGAAACATATCTGTTAAGCTTGTTAACATCCTTATAATCGATTGACTGAGCCTTATCTACGCAAAAAGCACAGACCTTTCTGCGTCCTTTACCGCCTCTGCGGTTTTTATCGTATGCCATGATAATTCTCCTTGTAAATTAAAGTTGGATTCTCAGAACGGCAGGTCGCTCTCATCGTCGGCTACTGCAAAATCAGAAGCAGCCGCGCTGGAGTAAGATACGGACGGCTCCTGTACGGCAGGCTGCGCCTGCTGAGCGGAATCCCTCTTACTTTCGCCGAAATAGCTCTGGTTGACGACAACCTCTGTCGCCTTTCTCTTGTTGCCGTTCTTGTCTTCATATGTTCTTGTCTGAAGTGAACCTACGATGACAATCATAGAGCCCTTATTGAAATACTTTGAAATAAATTCAGCATTCTGTCTCCATGCCACGCAATCAATCCAATCGGTTGCAACTTCCTCTCCGCTCTTTGCAAAGTTGCGGTTGCAGGCGACTGTGAAAGAACATACGCTTATGCCCGATGTTGTAGTGCGCACCTCAGGCTGAGCTGCAAGTCTGCCCATAATAGTGACATTATTAAGCATAATCACTCACCCTTTCTGATAGTTACCTGACGCATTGTTCCGTCGGTAATTCCGAACACACGGTCAAATTCTGCCGGGAATTCGGGTTCTGCCTCATAATTAGCTACACAATAGTAACCCTCGGACTCTTTGTTGATAAGATAAGCGAGTTTGCGCTTACCCCAATCCTCAACTTCGCCCAGAGTGCCGTTGGCAGCAATTAAGTCAGTAAACTTGGTTTTAAGCGCTTGGGCAGCTTCCTCGCCGTCTTTTACAGAAAAAACCATCAATGTTTCATAATTTACCTTTGACATTCGTAGACACCTCCTTCTGGTCTTTGGGTGCAATCCTCCTTGCACCAAGGATAATAAATGAGCTGACGCTCTGCAATTAGGTACAACCTAACCGCCTTATTATATCAACTTAACTTTTCAAAGTCAATATAAATATTTAACACCAAATAAAATACTGCCGAAATCTATATCATTTCAACAAGCCACGACATAATATAAGTGATGATGGTGGAGGAGAAATAAGCCATAAAAATGCCAAGCACATTTACTCCGCCCCTGCGTACAATGTCCATATGATACGAAAGTCCGCTGAATATGTCATTGCTCTCATAAAGCTTCTTCGATTTATTTATCCTCTTAACACAGGCTTGCAAATAGATATAGTTGCTCGCGAGCGCAAAAATAAAGTTCAGTAAAATCCGCGAGAGCAAGGGCACAAAGCTCATCAAAGCCGTCCTTAGCGTCTCCGGTCTATTCATTATTTCATTCACAAGCGCGGAATTGCCCGCCTGCATAGCCTTGTAAAGTCCCGCAGAAATCTCGGAAACGGCGCCCAACGGGTTTCCGACAAGGTGATTCACCGCCTGAACGCAGATAAATCCGAGCGCCATAAGCACTATTCCCACAAAGTACATCTTGCGGAAGAAATAATAGTACTCCCCAAACAGCGCGGCGCTCCACGACCAAGATAACTTAACCTTACGAGAGCTGATTTTCTTAAACCTCGGAACATACCTGTGAGCATTGATACGCACACTCTCGGCAAGTTCTCTCGCCGTCACTGAGCAAATATCCTCATCCGCGCTCTCGCCGCCGAGAGGATCACGGCTGAATGACTTCGGAGAAAAGCCGGGCTGTCCCACAACCGGGTCGGTTGTCCTTTGCCCGCAATAGACACAAAAATCACTTTCCTCAATGAGCCTGCCGCCGCACCTCTTGCAATAATGCGACTGAGTCGCACTCTCCTCAACAGTTTCGGCACTCTGCGCCTGCTCGCCCTGAGAAAGCTCGTACCTTACGCGGGAGACAAAGTCCTCATCTTCGCTCTCACCGATAAATTCGCGGTAGTCGGCTCCCGTACCGTGCTTATCCTCAAAAAAGCATTTTCCGTTTTCCCTGTAACAATCCCTGTGGTGCGGTGCTCCGCACACCGGACACACAACTATGTCGTCCTGCGCGGTAAATTCCTTGCCGCACACCGGACAAAATTCACCTTCATACATAACCCGAATCACCTCTTTAATAAAGATTCGGCAGTCGCCGTTTTCAGTACATTATACACCACCGGTGCATTGAAAATCAAATAAATTTGTTCTCAATGGTAAAATTTCTCACCGCAGCCGCGCACAAGACAACTTTTTTATTGCTTTTATCAATGTTTTTAGTTATAATTCTTTTGGTGATATATTATGATACAATACGAAGAACTGCGGCTCAAACTGTTAGAGTACGAAAAGCCCCTGCAAGAATTAAAAGAGGCACTCGGACTTGAACAGATGAACGCAGAAATAAAAAAATTAGAGGAAGCCGCCGCACAGGCAGGCTTTTGGGACGATGTTGAAAACAGCCAAAAGGTTTTACAGAGAACAGGTGCTTTAAAGGCAAAGGTCAAGGCTTATAACGATTTAAAGGCCTCCTTCGACGATGCGCTTGTAATGATTGAATTATACGACGAGGAGGGCGATGAGAGCGCATTCGGCGAGTGCGAGCAGGCGTTCAAGGACTTTGTTGCCGAGCTCGATGTGCAAAGTCTCTCCACCCTGCTCACGGGCGAATACGACAGCAAAAACGCGCTTCTCACTTTCCACGCGGGAGCGGGCGGCACCGAGGCGCAGGACTGGGCTTCAATGCTTTTCAGAATGTATACGCGCTGGGGTGAACGCCACGGCTTCAAGGTTTCAACGCTCGACTATTTGGACGGCGACGAGGCAGGACTCAAGAGCGCTACAATTCTAATTGAGGGTGAAAACGCATACGGCTATATGAAAAGCGAAGCGGGTATTCACAGGTTAGTCAGAATCTCTCCCTTCGACTCCTCGGGCAGAAGGCACACCTCGTTCGCAAGCGTTGAAACAATGCCGGAAATTGACGACTCGGTTGAAGTCGATATAAATCCCGACGATTTAAAAATCGACTATTACAGGGCGAGCGGAGCAGGCGGTCAAAAGGTCAACAAGACATCGTCGGCGGTGCGTATCACCCACGAGCCGACCGGAATAGTCGTCTGCTGTCAGGTTGAGCGAAGCCAACACCAAAACCGCGAAGTTTGTATGAGAATGCTCAAATCAAAGCTCATTGAAATCAAAGAAAGAGAGCACCTCGAAAAAATCTCCGACATCAAGGGCGAGCACAAGGAAATCGCCTGGGGAAGCCAGATAAGAAGCTATGTCTTTATGCCCTACACAATGGTTAAGGACCACTGAACAAACTACGAGGTCGGAAATATCAACGCCGTTATGGACGGAGATTTGGACGGCTTTATCAACGCCTATCTGAAGAACGAGAGCCTCAAAAACATATAAATTTTTATCAAATAAATAAAACTGTTAAAAGCGCATTTGTCAATATACCCAAAAAGTCCCTCGGATGATTGTGAGTATTTGACAATGTGCTTTTTAAATAAATGCACAAAACCATTTTACATTTTTTGGTAAAGCCTACAAAAAACTCCTCGACCGAGTTCATTTCGTTGACTTTTATCCCTTTAAAACATATAATTATGTTGTCGAAAAGCATTATGCAAAATTTATTGAAAGGGGAAGTTGACTGATGAAAGTTGCTAAACTCGTTGCAAAATGGATTGAGAAACAATACGTTAAATACGGCGAGAACAAGACTGTTGCTGTTCTTTCCAAGTACTTGACTCCTGCTGTTGCTCAGTCTATCGTTAAATTCCTTGTACAGAAGGGTGTTGCTGCTCTCTGCACATACCTCGCTGCACAATTCCCGGTACTTGCTGTTCTCGCAGGTCCCGTTGGTACAATTGTTTCCAAACTCGTAGCTGCCCTTTAATCTTTATTAAAGGGCCGCTTTGAGCGGTTCAATCGGTACTTAACTTTTAATAATACTTAATATTAAGTATTGGTCAAAGTCATATTGATTTTGGCTTTTATATGCGAATCAAAATCTGACTGAGTTATTCGCGCTCGGTCAAAAACCATTATAACGACTATATGTCAATTTCTTGCATAATGTTTCGTCACCCACTGCTTTTTGCAGTGGGTTTTTCTTGTTTTGTATGATATTACAAATAATTATCTGTTTAATTGTTATATATTCGCATTGAATAAATTTTAGATATCTTATATAATATTAAATAATATATCTTAAACAATATGGGGAGTAAAATATGCTGGAAATAAAAAATGTCAGTCACAAATACGGCAAATTTTTAGCGCTAAAGGACCTGTCATTCACTGTCGGTGACGGTGAATTCGTCGGACTTATCGGTCCCAACGGCGCAGGTAAAACGACACTTCTGAATATACTCAACGGTATATTGGCACCCACTCAGGGCACCGTGCTGTTGGACGGCGACACCGTGGGCGGATTTAAGCCGAAGGTTCGCTTTAAATTGGGATATATGCCGAGTGAAATGAGCACATACGAAATGTTCTCCCCTTTGGAACTGCTCAACTTCCTGTCCGCTATGTACAGCGTCCCGGAGGACGAGGCGAAGGAAAAAACAGACTTTCTGTTTGAAAAACTTGAGATGAACGATTGGAAAAACAAATCCATCAAAAAGCTTTCCACGGGAATGAAAAAGAAAACTGCCTTTGCCGCGTCGATAATTCACAGCCCCTCAATGCTGATTTTAGACGAACCGTTTGAAAGCGTTGACCCCATTTCACAGCACTCAATGAGACTGATTATGGAGGACCTCGTTTCAAACGGCTGCTCCATCATTATGAGCAGTCACATTCTCGACCAAGTTCAATCGGTATGTTCAAGATACATCATCCTAAATAAAGGAGAAATCGCCAAAGAGTACAACAAGGCCGACCTCGACGGAACAAGCCTTGAAAACGAATTTATTGAGCTTGTCGAAAAGCTCAACCTCAACGGCAATTCGGACGAAGAATAATACTGACTCGAAACAGGATAAAGCGTATGTTACAAAAAATTAAGCAAATTCTGAAAATCGGAATAATAGAAAGCGGTCAGGGCTCCCTGCGCGACAACGGCCCGGTGGGACTGATAATAAACATTCTCTCCTGCCTGGTGAGCACCCTGCTTCCGTTCTTACTTTTTTACTTTAAAGTTTTCGGTGAGAGCTGGGGTATCATTTGGTACGCGCACTTCGCCATATTCTTCGAATTGGCGGGAGTTATGATTGCAGACGACAGAGAGTTGACGGACTACAAGAGCATGAGCCTTTTCCCAATGGGTATGGGACAAGTGCTGTTTTTAAGATTTTTACGAAAGTTCCTAAATCCGATTTCTCTCATATCCACCTCGCTTTTCATTGCGAGCGTTTTCGCAGGAATAAAATATGAAGCAAAAATCCCGGCATATCTCGTTATCATATGTCTGATTGTGAGCGTTATCGCTCTGCTTCTCATATGCGAGGTCGCCTGCCTTTGGAAGGAAAAATGCGGCAGGAAGAACATTATCAACATTGTTGCGACAATTATTGTAATCATATTGGGTGTACTGCCCTTCTTCCTGCACGGAAAAGCGAGCGCGGTTGTCATTCTCCTGCAAAGGTGCCGCGGGAAAACCTGCTGGCTGAGCGCGATTGCACTCGTGCTTGCCCTTGCGGCATACATTACGGTAGGCAAGATTCCTCAAAGATTTTTCGACAGGTTTAAGTCCGTAAAGAACGAGGTTTCTCATTTCAACCTCGTCTGCTCGGCAATACATGCCCTGCCGATAAAAAGACAGCTCAAATGGCTGATGATAAAAGACTACAAGGTTATGCTTCGCAACAACATCACCCTCATTATCAATGTCGTCATATGGGTTTTAATCTCCTGGGGAATCACAAAAATCCCTCTCGGACAGACCTCGGTCTATTTCAAAAACGAGTGGCTGAGCCTCTGCTACGCAGGTATTATTATCCAAATCTACTCGACAATTCTGCAAAAGCCCTTTGCCGGAGATTCCTTCAGCGGCTGGATTACGCTTCTCTCCCCCGTGGACAGAAAGTACATACTGCTTTCAAAGGACCTCGTCGTACTTATATCAAATGTCTTTTGGTTTATCCCGATGAGCGTATTTGCATTTATAATTTCCGACGACTTTACGGCGGAAAAATGCGCGCTTTGGCTGGTGATGTATATGTGCATTTCATTCCCGCTGGCTATGATACTAAACAAGAGCATAGTGACTCTCAAGATGAAGATGAAAACGGACGGGAAAAAGGCCATTTTAAAAGCTGTTGGCTCTTTTATGTTGAAAATGGTTCTTTACATCGTAGTAATTACAATATCAATAATATATCAAATCCTAATGGATTCCAAATACATACACCTAATCTGGTTTGCCGTGGTGCCGCTGTGCATTATTATGATTTTTATCTGGGCTATGAGCCTCGAAGGACAGGGTAAAAAGATAAACAAATACACCCAGGCAATCACGGAAAATCTGGCAATATCGAAAGGATAAACATATGGCAGAAGTTTTTTTAGAAGTTAAGAATCTGACAAAGACGATTAAAGGTAAGCCCATTGTAAACGGAATCAGCTTCAACCTTGAGGAAGGTAAGGTTGTCGGGTTTATCGGCCCTAACGGCGCAGGAAAAACCACAACCATGCGAATGATAATGCACCTTATCAAGGCGGACAGCGGAAGCGTCAGCATATGCGGTTACGACATAAACAAGGACACTAAAAAGGCGACCTCTCTAATCGGCGGAATAATAGAAAGCCCCTGCTTCTACAAGGATTATACGGGCAGACAAAACCTCGAAATGTTCAGAAGTCTGTGCTGTGATAAATCGAACAGGCAGGTCGATGAAAAGACGGGAGAGGAAATCGATACATATATTGAAGAAATTATAGATTTTCTCGATATGAGAAGCTATATAGACGATAAGGCAAAAACATATTCGCTGGGAATGAAGCAGAGGCTCGGTATAGGTATGAGCCTGATGAACGACCCGAAGGTTCTCATATTAGACGAGCCGCTCAACGGCTTAGACCCCATAGGAATTAACGAGCTTCACAAAATTATCCCAAAACTTGCAAAAAAAGGAAAGGCTATACTCGTTTCCTCCCACATTCTCAAAGAGGTTGAAAGCATATGTGACGAATGTATTATGCTCCTCGACGGCAGAAGCGTGGATATTAAATCAAAAGAGGGAGAAACCTTGGAGCAGGCATTTTTCAGAGTTCTCAAGGAACAGGAGGAGACAAATGTTTAAGCTATACAAATTCGAATTAAAAAAGCTTCATCACAGCGTCACATTTTGGATATGTCTTATTATCTTTTCCTTAATTGTTGCGGCTATGGGATATATCAACGGCGCTCTCATAAACTCCGTCGGTGACACTATTGAATGGACGCAGGAGCAGATTTCCGCCGCCGAAAAGGATATGACCGAAAGCGAAAAGAAGCAGTTCGAGGAGCAGCTCGAATGGCAAAAAAACGGCGGCGCCATACAGCATATTCAGACAGAGGATTCCGAGACGGCAAAGTTTGCCGCCGAAAACAACATCAACGAGGAATGCGGAATACCCGGTTTCGTCGAGCAAGCGTTTGAAAGCACAAGCATTTTAGCCATCGTGCTGAGCGTTATTGTCTCCGTTATGGTGTCGCAGGAATACTCGAACTCTACAATTAAGCTCAGCCTCATCTCAGGTCACAGGCGAGATGAAATAATAGGCGGAAAACTCCTGGCTCTGTTCACCGCCGTCATTGAATTCATTTTCAGCGCGGCGATACTTACCCTGATTGCCTCGATTGCATATTTCCTGATAAGCAAGCAGGCCAATCCGGAGCCCTGGAACTGCCTGAAAATGGTTTTTCTCTCCGGCAGACTCACCGCCGTACCCGCTTGGGCAAGGCTTATTATGCTCGCATTGATGGCAATACTCGAAGCATTTATGTTCGCTTCATTTGCATTCTTCATCTCAATTCTGACAAAAAACACGCCGGTTACAATCATACTTCCCATTGTAGCCGCGCTCATTCCGACATTTATCAGCTCGGAAAAGCTCACAAACAATGTCGTTTGGCGGCATCTTTTCTTCAACCTGCAAGGCAACTATCAGCTCTGGAGTCCGTATGTGACAGGCTCTTCCGCACTTTGGACCGCGCTGCTGACCTGCGCAATCTGGACCGTACTGTTTGTCGGAGCAAGTTTTGTAATATTTGAACAAAGGGACGTTTATAACTGATGTTTTGGTTTTTAAAAAAGGGGAACTTAAAATTCACCGTAATAAGCGCCGCATTTTTCCTCGCGGGGTGGGCGGTTTGCTTTTTCGGAATAGGCAGCCTTTTGACAGGCTCCTCCGCGATGAATCAAGTTGAAAACTTTTCATCGGGTGAAAGTTTTCTCTACTTCTTTATCAACAACTTTTTACACTGCCTGGTATGCGTTATCGGCTGTGGAATATTAAGTGCCGCTCTGCTGCTGTTCAACGGTGCGATTATCGGAGTCAGCGGCGTTGCATATATGGCTCTGGGCGGCTCTGCGCTGACATACTTCGCGCTGATTGTTCCACACTCGATTTTCGAAGTGCCGGCAATTATCATCTCTGCCGCAGGCGGAATGAAACTTCTGGACTTATTGATAAAATACATATCCGGAAAGAGAGAGATACCATACAAGAAGGAGATTGTAAACATACTAAAATCCCTGATTATAGTGGCGGTTCTGCTCTTGATAGCCGGAATAATCGAAGCATATATTACACCTTTAATAGCACAAAAGGCAGGAGGAATATGATGTCAAACGATAACAGCCCCTTTTCAAAAAAGAGGACCGATGAAGAAATCGAAAAGCTTATCGGCTCTAACACAGACGGCGAAAAAATCTCTCAAAATCAGGAAAAGATACCTCACAAATTCAACATAGGTCTCTCCCTGCTCATCTGGCTCGGAATTTCCCTGCTCGCCGCGGTATATGTCGTTGCAAGTATGTACTTCACCGACAAGTCCGTATATGAGGAATACACCGCCTCACTTATTACAATAACCGTAATTCTCTCCACATTGGTAGGTTTTGTGAGTGTTTTTGTAAACTGGATAGTCACCTCCTTAATACTCTTCGGCGGTCTGAAGGCAGGTAAAAACGCAGTTACATACAGAAGTGTTCTATATTACTACTTAAAAAATTCGTGGGTTTACGCCGCTTGGATAGGCATTTCGGTAGCAATGACATTTATATTAAAAAGCGGAAACTTTCTGACCGGAACAGCGGGTATTATACTCTCTGCCGTCTGTATGGCAGTTCTGTATCTTCTCATATACCTCGGTATTAAAAAAGATTTTGAAATTAAAAAATCCTGGGTATATTTCTTAATTGCGGCAATTTTTACCGCGATTATCGTTATCACGCTCATATATTCCGGCTCACAGGCATTTGGGGGCTCGCTGAGCACAATCGGAGGATAAAAAGTTGAATCAATTCTTTGCACTCATTTCAAGAATGAAATATATAAACCGCTGGGGACTTATGAGAAACACAAGGTACGAAACCCTCAGTGAACACTCTTACGATGTGGCAATTATAGCACACGCGCTCGCCACGATAAGAAATAATCTGTTCGGGGGCAATATTGACGCGGATAAGGCAGCCGTCGTAGCACTGTATCACGACGTGCCGGAGATTCTCACGGGAGATTTGCCCACACCGGTCAAATACTTCAACGAAAAGACAAAAGCCGCCTACGACGAGGTTGAGCGAACGGCGGTGGAACGATTTTTAAAAATGATTCCCGACGAGCTCCGCTCGGAATACGAATCGCTCTTAAAAGAAGACGGCAGGGATAAGGATATTGCCGCCGTCGTAAAGGCCGCCGACAAAATCTCCGCGCTGATAAAGTGCACCGAGGAAGAAAAGAGCGGAAACGGCGAATTCAGCGGCGCTAAAGAGGCGACCTTAAAATGGCTGGGCGAGAGCGAATTGCCGGAGGTTAAATACTTTATGGAAAAATTCCTGCCGAGCTTCTCCCAAACTCTCGACGACCACACAAGGTACTGATAAAGAATATAAATAATAAAATGTTCCCTTTTAAATCTCATCTAAAAGGGAACATTTCTTATAATTATAAGCCGACAGGCACGTATAAAACAGTTTTCAACGAGTTCAAATATTTCGGATAAAAAAGGAAGAACCCTCGCGGTTCTTCCTTTTACCGATTTATCAATTAAACATATCCCTTGGGATTGTTCTTCTGCCAGCGCCAGCTGTCCTCACACATTCTCTCTATGCCGTACTCCGCCTCCCAGCCGAGCTTTTCCTTCGCCTTGGAAGGGTCGGAATATACAGTTGCCAAATCTCCGGGACGGCGCGGCATAATTTTATACGGCAGTTCTTTTCCGTATGCCTTTTCAAAGGCATGAACGACATCGAGTACGCTGTATCCCACACCTGTGCCTAAGTTGTATGTGTAAAGTCCTGTGTTTTCAAGTGCCTGTGCCACGGCTTTGATATGACCGCGCGCCAAGTCGACAACATGGATATAATCCCTGACTCCCGTTCCGTCATGAGTGTCATAATCATCACCGAATACATTTAAGTACGGTCTTTTACCGATTGCGACTTGTGTTATATAGGGCATAAGGTTATTGGGAATTCCGCTGGGGTCCTCGCCGATTCTGCCGCTCTCATGCGCGCCGATT
>CALYOC010000001.1 GCA_945227095.1 uncultured Clostridia bacterium | reverse complement strand
CACCGAAAATGCAGAGAGTATGGATGGATTTTTGCTTTTGAGACGGCAGTCGGGCGGACGCCCGACAACGGTGAAAAAGTGAAAATACGCCGTAATATCAAATTTTCGGCATATTGTGTTCAACTCTCCTCACCTTATGGGATTTGAAGCAATTATATATTGTAGATAAATAATATTTTATATAGAGAAAAAACTCTTGACATTTTTTTCGGAGTGTATTATTATATTCGGGTAACAAAGAAGCGGAGCCCTGCTCCCACCTATCAGTTCCGAACTCGATACGGTTAATACAACTGCTTACTCGGCGATGCCGGGCGCTTTGTGTTGACATTTTCGTTTTCGGGCGAAAGTGTTTTTTTGTTATATAACATTATTTGTATTTTATGGAGGTGTTTGTTATCGCTACGAAAGAAGTTGAGCTTAACGAGCAAATCAGAGACAAGGAACTTCGTGTCGTTTCCGCAACCGGAGAGCAACTCGGCATTATGTCGGCAAAGCAGGCTCTCAACTTGGCGCAGGAAAGCGATTTAGACCTTGTGAAAATTGCTCCGATGGCTAAACCGCCTGTTTGTAAGATTATGGATTACGGCAAGTACCGTTTTGACCAGGCAAAGAGGGAAAAAGAGCAGCGTAAAAAGCAAAAGACAGCCGATATTAAAGAAATCAGACTTTCTTTAAACATTGATGTTCACGATTTAAACACAAAGGTTTAGCAGGCTCAGAAGTTCCTCAAAGGCGGCGACAAGGGAAAGGGTTCCATCCGCCTGCGCGGTCGTGAGATGGGCCACCCGGAGTTAGGAGTGGCGACAATGGAGCGGTTTGCCGAGTCTTGCAGTGAGTTTGCCGATGTTGAGAAGAAGGCAAAGCTCGAAGGCAGACAGATTTTAATGTTCCTTTCTGCGGCGAAATAAGCATTTATCTGAATATCAAGGAGGAAAATAATATGCCCAAGATTAAAACACACAGCGGCGCAAAGAAGCGCTTCAAGGTTTCAAAGAACGGTAAGGTTATGAGAGCTCACGCAAACAAGAGCCACATTCTCACCAAGAAGAACACCAAAAGGCTCAGAAATCTTCGCAAGACATCTGTTGCCGATAAGTCAAACGAAAAGCAACTTAAGAGACTTGTTCCCTACAAATAATGCGCAATTTTTTTGCACAAATGATACTACTATTCGGAGGTAAAGATAAATGGCTCGTGTAAAAGGTGCGATGATGACTCGCAAAAGGAGAAAAAAGACTTTAAAAATGGCGAAAGGCTACTACGGAGCAAAAAGCAAGCTCTTTAGAACAGCCAAGGAAGCCGTTATGAAATCAGGCAACTATGCCTATATCGGAAGAAAGCAGAAGAAGAGAGATTTCCGCAGAATCTGGATTACAAGAATTTCTGCCGGTTGTAAGCTCAACGGTATGAACTACTCCACATTCATCAACGGACTCAAAAAAGCAGGAGTTGACCTGAACCGCAAAATGTTGTCGGAGATTGCAATTTCGGACCCTGCGGCATTCACGGCGCTTTGTGAGCAGGCGAAGGCAGCTCTTAAATAAGATAAATCCGATTTTTCGGTTTATATTTTAAAATACCACCTTTTTAGGTGGTATTTTAATTTACGAAATGAAAAAAATAACCGTGTTTGCGTTTCGGTAAATAAAGTGAAAGGGAAACTTGAGTTTTCGTTTTATTTCCCGTCTCATTAAGACGAATTGGTAAAAACATCTTGACAAGCTCGGTGATTTGCTTCTATACTATGATTGTTTTATCATATTTTCGGAGGGCGCCGTGGAAAGGATTTCATCGAGAGCCAATGAGAAAATTAAATATGCGTGCTCGCTTAAGCAGGCACATTCCAGAGCGGAAAACGGCGATTTTTTAATCGAGGGTTATCGGCTTGTCAGGGCCGCGGTACTCAGCGGAATAGATGTTCGCCGGATTTTTTTTGAAGAGAGGGCAAAGCAGAAGTATTCTTGCGAATTTCTCGGCTTGAAAGATACTGAGATTTTTGAAATATCCGAGCCCGTTTGCCGAAAGCTTGAGGACACAAAAAATTCACAGGGAGTTTTTGCCGTGTGTAAAGTGCCCGAGAGGGAATTTGTCATTGATTCACAGGCGAATTATGTGCTTCTTGAGAACCTTCAGAACCCCGCCAATATGGGTACAATACTCCGCACGGCGGAGGCGCTGGGTGTTTCGGGCGCGGTGCTTGTAAATTGCCCGGATATTTATTCGCCTAAAGCGCTCCGTTCGGGAATGGGCTGTACATTTAGATTGCCCTGTCTTGTGTGTGAGGATTTATCCGTTGTGGAGCGGTTTAAGTCGTGCGGCGTGAGCATTTATGCTGCCGTGGTTAAGCAGGCTGACGCGGCGCTTGACGAATTGTCGGGGCGCAGGTCGGCTTTGGTGGCAATAGGCAATGAGGGCAACGGACTCAGCGAGGAATTTCTGTCTCTGGCAGATAAAAAGGTCACAATACCTATGAAGGGCAGGGCGGAAAGTCTGAATGCGGCGAGTGCTGCGTCAATAATTATTTATGAAATGATGAAATGATGAACAGAGATGTATATTGGGTATGGCTGCAAAGCGCATTGGGCTACGGAGCCAATATTGAAAAGGTAAAAAATTCACTTGACGCGAAGGAATTTTATTCCCAATCGTCTTATGAGCAGGGATTTTTTCCGCGCCGCAGGGAAAAACTTATGGATAAGGACCTGTCTGCCGCGGAAAAGATTTTGACCGAGTGCGAGCAGTCGGGATTTAAGGTTATAACCTATGAGAGCGCCGAATACCCCAAGAGTTTCCGAGAGCTTTCAAATCCGCCGCTTGTCGTTTATATGAGCGGAGAGGCGGACTTGAATGACAAGGTTATGATTGGCATTGTCGGTGCCCGCAAGGCGTCAAAATACAGTGTGAATGTCGTTTCGCAGCTCAGCGCGTCATTGGCGAAGGGCGGCTTTACAATTGTGTCCGGCGGCGCACTCGGAGTCGATAGCGCGGCGCATACGGGAGCAATTTTAGCGGGCGGAAAAACCGTGGCAGTATTGGGCTGCGGACTTGGATACGACTATCTTAAAAGTAATAAAAATTTAAGGGAATCAATCTCAAAAAACGGCGCGCTCATCAGCGAATTTCCGCCATTATATCCGCCGGGAGTCAGCACCTTTCCGATAAGGAACAGGCTTATTGCGTCTCTGTCGCTGGGCGTTGTGGTGGCTGAGGCGAGTATGCGTTCGGGTTCGTTGATTACGGCGGCGTGCGCATCCGAGCAGGGCAGGGATATTTTCGCAATTCCCGGAGGAATATACAATGAATCCTTCCAAGGAGTAAATAAGCTGTTAAAGGACGGCGCCAAGGCGGTTTACAGCGTCGATGATATTGTAAATGAGTATTATAAAAAATTTCCCGACAGAATTGACCCGGACAAGGCGCACAACAATGACATCACCTTTGCTTCGGATGTCTATGAAGCGGTAAAGTCCGTTCAGGTGAAAAAGCATGAGCAGAGCCTTGATATCGACTTTTCACCGGACAATTATCCCGAAAACCTGTCTGCAAAGGCGCAGCTTGTGTATGATTCAATGGAGTTCGGGGAGATACAGGTCAACGATATTTGTATTAAGACATCTCTGCCGTTGAACGAGGTATTAAGTGAACTTACTATGCTGGAGCTTGAAGACTATGTTGAGTCTTTGCCCGGCAAAAGATATAAGCAAAAAAGATAATTATCAGAGGTAATTGCAATATGTCAAAACTCGTTATTGTGGAGTCACCCACAAAGAAAAAGACTATTAAAAAATATCTTGGCAAGGACTATAATGTCGTAGCCTCCAAGGGACATGTCAGAGACCTGCCTAGTTCGAGGCTCAGCGTAGATGTCGAGCATGACTTCGAGCCAAAATATGCTATTGTAGCGGGAAAAGCGGATTTGGTAAACGAGCTTATCGAGCAGGCGAAAAACAGCGAAAAGGTTTACCTCGCAACCGACCCCGACCGAGAGGGAGAGGCGATTTCGTGGCATCTTGCGACTATATTGGGACTCGACTTGAATGAGGAAAACAGAGTCGCTTTTAATGAGATAACCAAGTCGGGAATTGAGGCGGGAATGTTAAAGCCCCGAAAGCTCGATATGAATCTTGTCGACGCACAGCAGGCAAGGCGAATTTTAGACAGACTTGTGGGATATCGTCTGAGTCCGTTTGTGTCGCAGAAAATCCGTCGCGGACTTTCCGCAGGCCGCGTGCAGTCCGTCGCCGTGAGGGTTATAGTTGACCGAGAGAAGGAGATTGCGGCGTTTAAGCCCAAGGAATATTGGTCACTTGATGCGAAATTCTGTCCTCCGGGCTCAAAAAAGACTTTTGACGGACAGTTTTACGGCACAAAGAGCGGAAAGCTCAAATTGTCCTCTAAGGAGGAAGCGGATAAAATCCTTAAGGAGATAGACGGTGAGGATTTTATTGTCACCTCCTTGACTAAGGGTGTGCGCCACAAATCTCCGATGCCCGCGTTTATCACCTCGACATTGCAGCAGGAGGCTTCGCGCCGACTCGGTTTTCAGTCCAAGCGGACAATGAAGGTCGCGCAGGAGCTTTACGAGGGAATTGATGTCAGCGGACACGGCACCCTCGGTGTCATAACATATATGCGTACCGACTCACTGCGCATTTCGCAGGAGGCGAGAAGCGCGGCAAAGCAGTTTATAACCGAAACATACGGCAAGGAGTATTTGCCGGCGAAGGACAGGTATTTTAAGCAGAAAAATAACGCGCAGGACGGACACGAGGCGATTCGCCCCACCGTTGCTTCAATCACTCCCGATATGCTCAAGGGCACTGCCACAAATGACCAATATAAGCTTTATAAGCTCATTTGGGATAGGTTTATAGCCTCTCTTATGGCGGATTGCCTTCAAAATACGGTAAAGGCGGATATAACCGCAGGTGAATATGTTTTCAAATCCAGCGGCTATACAGTAAGGTTTGACGGATATACAAAGCTTTACGAGGAAACAAATGACGACGATTCTCCGTCGGGCGCACTTCCGCCTATCGCCAAGGGCGATAAGCTCAAGGTGAAATCTCTTGCGGGAAATCAGCATTTCACACAGCCTCCGGCGAGATTTACTGAGGCGACATTGATAAAAACTCTTGAAGAAAACGGAATCGGCCGTCCGAGCACCTATGCGTCGATAGTCGGCACTATCATTTCAAAGGAATATGTCGTACGCGACGGCAAGGCGCTCAAGCCCACCGAGCTCGGTCAGGCAATAACACAGCTTTTAGAGGATAAGTTTAAAAAGATTGTGGATGTAAAATTCACCGCTAAAATGGAGCAAAATCTTGATGATATAGGTGCAGGCAAACTCGATTATGTCGAAATGCTCCATGAGTTTTACGATGACTTTGAAAAGACTCTCACATCGGCAAAAAAGGAGATGGAGGGAGTAAAAATCAAACTCAAAGAGGAGCAGACCGATGTCATATGCGAAAAATGCGGTGAGCATATGGTTGTCAAGGTCGGAAGATTCGGAAAGTTTTTGGCTTGTCCGAATTATCCCAAGTGTAAGAATACAAAGCCGTTTGTGGTAAATACCGTGGGCAAATGTCCGGAGTGCGGCGGACAGATAATTCAGAAGAAGTCGAAGAAGGGATATAAGTTCTACGGCTGCTCAAATTATCCGGATTGTAACTTTATGACATGGGATGAACCGTTGAAGGAAACCTGTCCGCAGTGCGGAAAAACTCTGTTCAAGCAGCGCGGAGGCGTAATTGCCTGCCTTGATAAGGAGTGCGGATATGTGACAAAAGCGGAGAAAAAGAAGAAATCATCTGATAAATAAAATTTGCGGGAGAGGCATTTCCGGCCTCTCCCGTTTTGGAGATATTTATGGAAAAAATTACTGTTTTGGGAGCCGGCTTTGCCGGTTGTGAGGCGGCGTGGCACCTGGCTAAATCGGGCTATAAGGTCGAGCTTGTTGATATGAAGCCCGTAAAATTTACTCCGGCGCACAAGAGTGAAAATTTTTGTGAGCTTGTCTGCTCGAACTCGTTTAAGGCAAAGAGAATCGAATCGGCGGCGGGACTTTTAAAGGCGGAGATGTCGCTTATGGGCTCGCTTTGCGTCGAGTGCGCGTATGAGTGCTCGGTCGAGGCGGGCGGCGCGTTGGCGGTGGACAGGGAAAAATTTAGTGCGCTTGTCACCGAAAAAATAAGAAAAAATGAAAATATTACCGTTGTAAATCGTGTCGTCGAGGATATTCCCAAGGGCAAGGTGATTGTTGCGACAGGACCGTTGACGGACGGCGCGCTGGCGCAGAGGATAAGCGAGCTTTGCGGTGAAAGTCTCTCGTTTTACGATGCTGCCGCTCCGATTGTCACGGGGGAAAGCATTGATATGAACAGCGCCTTTTTTGCCTCCCGTTACGGAAAGGGCGGAGATGATTATATCAACTGTCCTATGAATAAGGAAGAATATGAAAAATTTCATTACGAACTTGTAAATGCCGAGAGTGCTAAAACTCACGACTTTGATGTCTATGAGGGCTGTATGCCAATAGAGGTGCTGGCAAAGCGCGGAGAGGACAGCATTCGCTTCGGACCTATGAAGCCGGTGGGACTGACCGACCCGCGAACCGGTCATCGTCCCTGGGCGGTGCTCCAGCTTCGCAGGGAAAACAGCCTCGGCAGTATTTATAATCTCGTCGGCTTCCAGACGAATCTAAAGTTTTCCGAGCAAAAGCGGGTTTTTTCAATGATTCCCGCTTTAAAGAACGCGCAGTTTACAAGGTACGGAGTTATGCACCGCAACTCTTTCCTCGACTCTCCGAGGGTGCTTGACAGGTCGATGAGATTAAAGGATAGTGAGGATATCTATTTTGCAGGTCAGATAACCGGAGTAGAGGGATATATGGAGTCTGCCTGCAGCGGGATTATAGCGGCGATGAATCTCGTCAGACAGCTTCGGGGAGAGCCGAAAATCAGCCTGCCCGAGCAGACAATGTCGGGCTCCTTAATTTCGTATATAACCGATGAATCGGTGAAGGATTTTCAGCCTATGGGAGCGAATTTCGGCGTTGTACCGCCCTTGGAAACTCGTATAAGGGATAAGAAGGAGAGGTACGGAGCGCTCGCGGAAAGGGCGCTCGATTGTTTAAAGAATTATTTGAAAAAAATTGATTTTTGGATGTAAAAAAGCGTTTTATATTAAAAAATTACATAATCTACCTATAATTGTGTTGACTATATTTATAAATAATATTATTATAATAATGAGTAAATTTGTTTTAAACTGACTTATTCGCAAACGGAGGTAAAAATGGTTTACGATTCGGTAGTTGAAATTTTAACACAGAAGTTTTCGGATTATGACAGCGAGGACATCAGCGCGGACACCGCTTTTGACGAAATAGGTGCCGAGTATGAAGATATAATCGACCTGGCTTTTGATATAAGCCGTGAGTTTGACATAATCATTGATGAAGATGATATAGAAGGAGTTTCCGATGTCGGCGGCCTGGTTGCCGTTGTGGAAAGATTGGTGAATGAAAAATGACCGAGGAATTGGAGAAAAGGATAGGATATTCTTTTAAAGATAAGAGCATATTGAAAACCGCTCTGACTCATTCGTCTTATGCAAATGAAAATTCAGGCGAAATGAAGTACAATGAGCGGTTGGAATTTTTAGGTGATTCCGTTTTGGGGATAATCACCGCCGATTATCTTTTTCATGACCACGAGAACTTCCCCGAGGGAGAGCTCACAAAGGTTAGAAGTGCGCTTGTCTGTGAAAAGAGCTGCTGCAAATTTGCAAGGAGCATTGACTTGGGCAGGTATCTCTACTTGGGAAAGGGTGAAATCAACACCGGCGGCAGAGAGCGCGTGTCAATACTCGCCGACGCGTTTGAAGCGCTTATAGCGGCGATATATCTCGACGGAGGAATGGAGAACGCAAAAAAATTTGTTTTAGATTTTATTGTCAGAGAGCAGAGCGAGGCGGTGCGTGCCAACAAGGACTACAAAACCGCTTTGCAGGAGATTATTCAGAAAAATCCCGAGGAAAAGGTTGAGTATTTTGTCGTGGGTGAATCGGGACCCGACCACGACAAGAGATTTGATGTTGAGGTGAGGCTCAATTCAAATGTCATCGGCGCCGGAAGCGGCAGAAGCAAAAAGGCGGCTGAACAGGCGGCGGCGGCACAGGCGTTGGATTTAATGGGATTATGAGTAATATTTCTATTTTTATACCCCACGAGGGCTGTCCTCAGAATTGCAGCTTTTGTAATCAAAAGATTATTTCCGGACAGACAAAGCGCGTGACGGCGCAGCAGGTTGACAGTATTTTAAAGCGAGCACTTTCGGATTTGTCGGACAGAGCGGAGAGGGCGCAGATTGCCTTTTTCGGCGGAAGTTTTACTGCTATCGACAGGGAATATATGACAGAGCTGTTAGAGGCGGCGGCTCCCTATGCGAACAGGTTTGACGGAATCCGTGTTTCCACAAGGCCCGACGCTGTTGACGAAGAGGTTTTATCGCTGTTGAAAAGCTATTCGGTTAAGGCGGTAGAGCTCGGCGCGCAGAGTATGAATGACGAGGTGCTTCGGAAGAATAACCGCGGACATACCGCGGAGGATGTGAGAAATGCCTGCCGGCTCATCAGGAAAGCGGGTATGGAGCTCGGAGTACAGATGATGACAGGCCTTTACGGTGCGAACGCGCTCAGCGACACATATACCGCCGAGGAGCTAATAAAACTTTCACCTGACACGGTGAGAATTTACCCGACCGTGGTGCTTCGGGCAACGGAACTTGACACTCTTTTCAGAGCGGGCAGATTCACTCCGCAGACCTTGGACGAAGCGGTGGAACTTTGTGTGAACTTAATCGAGATGTTTGAGAGCGCGGGAGTTAAGATTATTCGTCTCGGGCTTCACGCGTCCACCGATATTGAGAAGAATTATGTCGCAGGGGCATATCACCCGGCGTTTAAGGAATTGTGTCTTAGCCGTATTTATTTTAGGCGCGTTATGAATGAAATCGGAGCGCTCCCCTGCGGGAAATATACAGTATATGTCAATCCCGGCTGTCTATCGCAGGCGATAGGTCAGCATTCCGACAATGTTATCAGGTTTAGGAAAATGGGATATGATATTAAATTTAAACCGCAAAACTCACTTGAAAAATATGAGATAAGGATAAATAGAGAATGTTTTTAAAATCATTGGAACTGCAAGGGTTCAAATCTTTTCCGGACAAGACGGTTTTGAACTTCAACAAGGGAATAACGGCGGTAGTCGGACCTAACGGAAGCGGAAAGTCAAATATTTCCGATGCAATCCGCTGGGTGCTCGGTGAGCAAAGCTCGAAGAATCTCCGAGGCTCGAAAATGGAGGATGTCATTTTCAGCGGAACGGCGGCGCGCAAGGCGCAGGGCTTTGCGCAGGTAAAGCTTGTGCTTGACAATACCGACAGACAACTTGATTTTGACAACGACGAGGTTGAGGTCACAAGGCGCTACTATCGTTCCGGGGAGAGTGAGTATATTCTCAACGGAGCCACCGTGCGTTTAAAGGATATCAACGAGCTGTTTATGGATACCGGACTCGGCCGCGACGGCTACTCTCTTATCAGCCAGGGAAAGATAGAAACTCTCGTCTCTGCAAAGAGCGAGGACAGGCGCGACATTTTCGAGGAGGCAGCCGGAATCAGCAAATATCGTTACAGAAGGCGTGACGCGCAGAGGAAGCTTTCGCAGGCGCAGGAGAATATGGTTCGTCTTTTGGACATCTTCTCCGAGCTCGAAGGGCGAGTAGAGCCCCTGCGTGTTCAGAGTGAAAAGGCGCAGAAGTTTTTGACATACTCTTCCCGTAAAAAGGATTTGGAAATCGGACTTTGGCTCGACACTATTTCAAGGAGCAACGAGAAGCTTCGTGAGCAGGAGAAGAAAATTTCGCTTGCACAGTCACAGTATGACGAATGTGAAAAGATATTAAAAGATATCGAAGAAAAGAACAGAGAGATTTTTGAAGATACGGCAAAGCAAAATGTTGTCATTGAGCATATCAGGGGAAACATCTCCGAATATGAGGAGGACGCGGTGCGCTGCGAGGGACAGGTCGAGGTTTTGAATCAGACCATATCGCATAATGACGACACCATTTCCCGAATTCGCGAGGAGGCCGGCAGAGCTGACGAAAATGCGCAGATTATTGATGAGCAGATTGCCGAGAAAAATTCTCTTATCAAATCTCTTGAGCAGAGAATAGAACAGTACAGGGAGAAGTTAAGGCTTGTCTCCGTCGATATGCAAAACCTTATGAATGAGGACAGCGAATCCGGCGAGAGGATTTCGCAGGTTTCGGGACAGATTGCCCGTTTGGGAATTTCGCTCAACGAGCTTCGTATTGAGAAGAATACGGCGGTCAGTCAGGTTGACGAAATCAGAATGAGAGCCAACACAGTGGACGAAATATTGACCTCGCGTGAGGACGCTCTCTTACATATAGCACAGGAGAAGGAAGACTGTGAAAAGGCACTTAAGGAGTGCGAGGATAAGATAACACAGATGAAAAATTCTCTTGAAGGGTACATACTTCGCTTGGAAAACCGTCAAAGGAAGCTCAAGGAGCACTCCGCGGGGTATGAGGAACTTTCGGCGCGCACGAACTCGAAAAGGCAGAGGCTCAATATGCTTTTGGACCTTCAAAGGAATATGGAGGGCTATTCAGGCGCGGTCAAGAATGTAATCGCCCAGAGCAAGCATAAAACCCTGCGCGGAATCCGAGGCGCGCTTGCGGAGCTCATTTCCACCGACAGCGAATATGCCGTTGCGATAGAAACCGCGCTCGGAAACGCTCTGCAAAATGTGGTTACGGAAAATGAAAATGACGCCAAGAGGGCGATAAATTATCTCAAGCAGAACAAATTGGGCAGAGTTACATTTCTTCCCATAAGTGCCATTCGCACGCGAGATATTGACGAAAAGGGAATTGAGGACTGCGTAGGATATGTCGATAAGGCAGTCAACCTTGTCAAGTGTGATAAGGATTACAAATCCATAATCAGCGGCTTGCTTGGCAAGACGGTTGTCGCGGAGGATATGGACAGCGCCGTAGCGATGTCTAAAAAATATAAAGCGTCATTTAAGATTGTCACCCTTGACGGTCAGGTTATCAACACCGGCGGCTCAATGACAGGCGGCTCAAAGGCGAAAAATGTAGGTGCTTTAAGCCGCGTCAATGAGATTGAAAGGCTTGAAAAGGAGCTTGCCGCTTCGGAGAGTGAACTCAGGCAAGCGGCGCAGGAAAACACCCGCCTCACCGAGGAACTTGCCAAGTGCAGGGCAGATGTTGACGCAGTGAATGCGGACATCATCTCTGCCGGAGAGGACAGGATAAGAAGTCAGGGCGAGTTGAAGCTCGTCGCACAGCAGTATGAGGACGCTTTCAATTCCGTCGAGCAGTTAAAGCAGGAGAAAAATTCTTCCAATGAGAGAATTGATTCTCTTATGAAAACCGCGGCGGCGGCGCAGGAAAAGATTGATGAAATCGAGAAGCAGTCCGCCGAACTTGAAAAGAAGCTTGAAGAATTTAATGTTGATAAGGATAAAATCGCTCAAAAGAGACGAGAGATAAATGATAAGGCAGGGGAGATAAATATTGCCGTAGTCGAGGCGCAAAAGGACATTTCCGCCGCTCGCGACAACATACAGGCACTCACCCTGCAAAAGCTCTCTCACGCCAAGAGGACGGACGATATTAACGAAGAAATCAAGGCTATCGAAGACAACAGCGAGCAGGCGCGCAGGGATATTGCCGCAACCCTCGCGCAGAGGGACGAGCTCCGTAAAAAGGTCAGTGAAGCCAAAGCGCAGATTGATGAAATCGTAGCGGGCAGACAGCAAAGCGAGAAACTCACCGAGGATTTGAGGCTTAAGGAGAAGCAGACAACCACCGACAGAGAGCATCTCGGCGGTGAGATTGCAAGGCTCGAGGAGCGAAAGCTGAATATGCTCAAGGAGTTTGATGATGCCGTAAATAAACTTTATGATGAGTATGAACTCACCAGAAGCGAAGCTGAGGCGCTCGACATTGAGCTTCGGGACATTCAGCAGGCGCGTCAGGAGTTGTCGTCTTTGAGGAATAAAATTAAGGCGCTCGGGAATGTAAATGTCGCTGCCATTGAGGAATATACAGAGGTCAAGGAGCGCTATGATTTCCTGAAGTTGCAGATTGAAGATGTGCAGGCCAGCGAGCGCGAGTTGAGCAAGCTTATCAAGGAACTCACCAATAAGATGAGTGCAAGGTTTACAGAACAGTTTGAGAAGATAAACGAATCCTTCGCAAGCACTATGTCGGAATTTTTCTCCGGCGGTAAGGCGCAGCTTATTTTGGAGGACCCCGACAATGTGCTTGAATGCGGGATTGATATACAGGTTCAGCCGCCCGGAAAGAATGTTAAGAATATTGCGCTTCTCTCCGGCGGTGAAAAGGCGCTTGCGGCGGTTGCACTGCTCTTTGCAATACTCAAGGTCACACCTGCTCCGTTCTGTATCTATGACGAGGTAGAGGCTGCGCTTGACGATGTAAATGTTGACAGATTTGCAAAGTATATGCGCAAGATGTGTTCAAAGATTCAGTTTATATCAATCACTCACAGGCGAGGAACAATGGAAGAGGCCGATGTGTTGTACGGAGTTACAATGCAGGAAAAGGGAGTTTCAAAGCTTCTTGAATTGAAACTCAATGAAGTAGCGAAGAAATTAGGTATTTAATATGGGATTTTTTTCTAAATTCAGCAATGGCTTGAAAAAGACGAGGGAAAGTATGTCGGATAAGCTTGATTCGGCACTTTCCGGCTTCAAAAAGGTTGACGAGGAACTCTTTGAGGAACTTGAAGAGGCGCTTATAACGGGAGATGTCGGAGTCAGGACAACCGAGGATATAATCGAAAGACTCCGCGAAATGGTGAAGAAGCAGAGGAATAAAAATCCGGAGGATGTCAGGCGGGCGATAGCGGAAATAGTTGCCGAGATGATGGATGGAGGCGAAGAGCTAAAATGCACCACCAAGCCGTCTTTGATACTTATGATAGGCGTAAACGGCGCAGGAAAGACAACTACAATAGGTAAGCTTGCAATGCAGTTTAAGTCGCAGTCGAAGAAGGTTATTTTAGGTGCAGCCGACACCTTCAGAGCTGCGGCGGCAGAACAACTTGAGGTCTGGGCGAACAGAGCGGGAGTTGACCTTGTAAAACACAATGAGGGAGCAGATCCGGCGGCGGTAGTCTATGACACAATATCTGCCGGCAAGGCGCGTTCGGCAGATATCATCATCTGTGACACCGCGGGCAGACTTCATAATAAGAAAAATCTTATGGACGAGCTCGGAAAAATTTCTCGCGTCGCGGACAGGGAATTGCCGGACGCGGATAAGGAAATACTCCTTGTGCTCGACGCGACAACGGGGCAAAACGGACTCAATCAGGCAAGAGAGTTCAAGGCGTGCGCCGGCATAACAGGTATAGTTTTGACTAAGCTTGACGGCACGGCGCGCGGCGGCGTGGTTGTCGCGATAAGAAATGAACTCGACCTGCCGGTAAAATATATCGGCGTGGGAGAGGGGATTGACGATTTACAGCCCTTTGACGCGAAGGAGTTCGCAAGGGCAATGTTTGAAACACCCGAATCGGACGAAGCGGAGGAAGATATATAATGAAATTTGTACTTTCTTCACAAAATAAGAAAAAACTTGAAGAAATGTCAAGAATACTTGAGCCTATGGGAATAGAACTTGTAACCGCGGCGGATATGGGATTTACGGAGGATGTCGAGGAGACCGGGACAACCTTTGAGGAGAATGCCTTTATCAAAGCAGAGGCCGCCTGTAAGGCTCTCGGTATGCCCGCTATTGCCGACGACAGCGGATTGTGCGTTGATTATCTTGACGGCGCACCGGGAGTGTATTCCGCCAGATTTGCGGGTGAACAGCATGATGATGAAATGAACAATGACAAGCTTTTGAGCCTTTTGGACGGTGTGCCCAAGCAGCAGCGCTCTGCGAAGTATGTCAGCGTTATTTGTACGGTTTTTCCCGATGGCAGGAGTTTTTGCGTGCGGGGAGAGTGCCACGGGCATATAGGCACGCGCCGTCAGGGAAGCGGAGGCTTCGGATATGACCCTTTGTTTATCGTTGAGGGTTCGGATAGGACTTTCGGAGAGTATTCACCGTCTGAAAAGGACGCCGTATCTCACAGGGGAAATTCCTTAAGAAAACTTGAAAGAGAATTGCCGAAATATTTGGAGGAAATAAATGACAAGTAAAAAAAGAGCGTATTGGCGCGCACAGGCCAACGGACTCAAGCCGCTTTTCCAGGTGGGCAAAGAGGGGTTGAGTGACGAGTTTATTAAGCAGGCTGATGACGCGCTCAGAGCAAGGGAACTTATCAAGCTTCGCGTGCTTATTGAAACCGCGCCCGAGAGCCCGAAGGAGATAGCCGGCAAGGTTGCCGCGGCTACGGGAAGTGAAGTGATACAGGTTGTGGGCGGCAGTATGGTTTTCTACCGTTATAACCCGGAACTTCATAAAAAAGATAAGAAAAATAAGAGAAAGAGCAAATGAAAACTGCAATTTTGGGCGGCACCTTCAATCCGGTACATAACGGACATCTCAATTTAATGCGGATTTTCCTTGAAAAGATAAACCCGGACAGACTTATTTTGCTTCCGTGCTGTATTCCGCCGCACAAGCAGGCGGAAAATCTCGCCGGGACGAGGCAGAGGCTTGAGATGTGTTGTGCGCTTTCGGGTGTTGACAGCAGGATAACCGTCAGTGATTATGAGATAATAAACGGCGGAAAGAATTATACGGCGGACACTCTGGAGTTTTTTAAGCGTCTTTATCCGCAGGACAAGTTGTATCTTATTGTGGGCTCGGATATGTTTATGAGCCTTAATGAGTGGAGGGACCCGCAGCGTATTTTCAAAAATGCCGTAATTTGTGCCACATACAGAAATCACATTGATGATATCGAAAAAATGCGCGCTTATGCGCGGAATGTTTTGGGACTCGGCGAGGATTCGTATATATTATGCGAGAGCGAGCCGTTTGAGGTGTCATCAACGCAGATTAGAGATATGGTGCGCGCGGGCGAGGATATAAGCGCGCTCGTACCCAAATCGGTGCTCGATATTATAGAAAAAGAAGGACTTTACCGTGACTGATGCCGAGATAGTTAAAACAATATGCCCGCTTCAAACGCGTGAGCGGTTTATACATTCCCTGAATGTTGCTCAGATGGCGAAAAAGCTTGCCGAGAGGTACGGCGAGGACCCGAAAAAAGCCTATACGGCAGGACTTATTCACGACGCGACGAAGAATATCTCCGGCGAGGAGCAGCTCGCTCTTATATCGTCGGGGGGAATAGAGCTAAGCGAGCTTGAAAAGAATTCGCCCAAGCTTTGGCACGCCGTCAGCGGCAGTGTGTTTGCCGTAGAAAAGTTCGGAATTGCCGATGCGGATGTAATCAATGCCGTGAGGTATCATACCACGGGCAGAGCCGGTATGAGTATGCTTGAAAAGATAATTTATGTAGCGGACTTTATCAGCGCGGAGCGCGATTATGAGGGCGTTGAGGATATTCGCCGTACGGCGTTTGAGAGTTTGGAAAAGGCCGTGTATATCGGAGCGGATTTTACCGTAAAAAAGCTCAACAGTTTGTCTTTACCTGTTCACCCCGACACACAGCGGGCAAGACAGTTTTATAAAATTTATTGTAAGGATTGATAATTTTGACAGCAAAACAAATTATGCAGATTGCCGTAAAGGCGCTTGAAAGCAAGAAGGGAATTGACATCAGAGTTATTCGTATTTCCGATGTCACCACAATCGCCGAATACATCGTTTTCGTATCGGGCGGCTCCGACACACAGGTCAGGGCGCTGACGGACGAAACGGAGTATCAGCTCGGTGAGCAGGGTGTCAAGGCGCACCATATTGAGGGTAAGGCGAGCGGCTGGACGCTTCTCGATTATCCGGGGGTTATAATCAATGTAATGACCGAGAAAAGCCGTGAGTTTTATGATTTGGAGCGACTATGGTCGGACGGCGAGGAAATTAAGGTAGATTGATTTTTAATTTTATATATTCACTTTCAGGAGATAAAAAATGGAAACTTATAACTTTAAAAAAATTGAAAAAAAGTGGCAGAAAATCTGGGAGGAAAAGGGCACCTTCCATGCAAAGAATGATTACTCACTGCCCAGCTATTATTGCCTTGTTGAATTTCCTTATCCGTCGGGACAGGGGCTCCATGTCGGACACCCCCGCTCTTATACAGCGCTCGACATCGTGGCGAGGAAAAAAAGACTTGAAGGCTACAATGTCCTCTATCCTATGGGCTGGGACGCATTCGGACTTCCCACGGAGAACTATGCCATTAAAAACCATATTCACCCGGAGATAGTTACAAGGTAGAATGTTGACCATTTTAAGAGTCAGCTTCAATCCCTCGGCTTTTCGTTTGATTGGAGCCGCGAGATAAATACCACCGACCCGAAGTATTACAAATGGACGCAGTGGATATTCCTTCAACTGTTCAAGCACGGACTCGCTTATAAGAAAGAGATGAATATGAACTGGTGCACCTCTTGTAAATGCGTGCTTGCCAATGAAGAGGTTGTAAACGGTGTGTGCGAGCGCTGCGGCAGCGAGGTTGTTCATAAGGTCAAGAGCCAATGGATGCTTAAAATCACCGAGTATGCACAAAGGCTTATCGATGATCTTGACGATGTTGATTATATTGAGAGAGTTAAAACACAGCAGAAGAACTGGATAGGCAGGTCGGAGGGTGCCGAGGTTGACTTCAAGACGACTACGGGCGATACCCTGCGCGTTTACACGACTCGTCCCGACACGCTTTTCGGCGCTACATATATGGTAATTTCTCCCGAACATTCCCTGTTGAAGAAGTGGGAAGATGTTTTGGAAAACAATGATGAAATATCGTCGTATCAGCAGGCGGCGGCGCGAAAGAGCGATTTTGAGCGCACCGAGGTCAATAAGGATAAGACGGGAGTGAGGCTTCGCGGCGTGAGCGCAATCAATCCCGTAAACGGAAAGGAGATTCCGATATTTATCTCCGACTATGTTTTGGCGTCCTACGGAACAGGTGCAATTATGGCAGTTCCTGCCCACGACACAAGGGACTGGGAGTTTGCCAAGAAGTTTGATTTGCCGATTATTGAGGTTGTCAAGGGCGGTAAAGATGTACAGCAGGAAGCCTTTACAGACTGTGCGACCGGCGTTATGGTCAATTCCGGCTTTTTGGACGGATTGAGTGTTGAGCAGGCAAAGGAAAAGATTAAGGATTACCTTGAAAAAGAGGGTATCGGAGAGAGAAAGGTAAATTACAAGCTTCGTGACTGGGTATTTTCAAGGCAGAGATATTGGGGAGAGCCGATTCCCGTTGTATATTGTGAAAAGTGCGGTTGGGTGCCGCTTGATGAGAGCGAGCTTCCGCTTACCTTGCCGAAGGTTGATTCGTACGAAGTCACCGATAATGGAGAGAGCCCTCTTTCCAAACTCACCGATTGGGTAAACACCACCTGTCCTAACTGCGGCGGGCGTGCAAAGCTAGAGACTGATACAATGCCGCAATGGGCGGGTGCGGCCTGGTATTTCCTCAGATATTGCGACCCGCACAATGATGAGCAGCTCGCTTCAAAGGAGGCCTTGGAGTATTGGACGCCTGTGGATTGGTATAACGGCGGAATGGAGCACACCACACTTCACCTGCTTTACAGCCGATTCTGGCACAAATTCCTTTATGATATCGGTGCCGTACCTACAAAAGAGCCTTATCAAAAGAGAACCAGTCACGGTATGATTCTCGGTGAGAACGGCGAGAAGATGTCCAAATCTCGCGGAAATGTCGTCAATCCCGATGAAATTGTCGAGCAGTACGGAGCGGATACAATGCGCCTTTATGAGATGTTTATGGGTGACTTTGAAAAGGCGGCGCCGTGGAACAATTCGTCAATCAAGGGTTGCCGTCGGTTTGTTGAGAGGGTATGGACCTTGGCGGATATAATGACCGAACAGGAGGATTACAGCGACGCTCTGTTGAGCGATACACATAAACTTATCAAGAAGGTTACAATCGACATTGACTCCTTGAAGGCGAATACTGCTATTGCGGCTATGATGAGCTATCTTAATAAAGTATATGACAGAGGCTTCATCACAAAGGGCGAAATGAAAACCTTCCTCACGCTTCTCAATCCCTTTGCACCGCACATCACCGAGGAGATGTGGGAAATTATGAATTTCGGCGGAATGCTCAACGAGCAGAAATGGCCGGAGTATGACGAAGCCAAGTGCAAGGATGACACCGTTGAAATTGCCGTACAGGTAAACGGAAAGGTCAGAGCGAGAATAAATATCAGCGTTGATATGTCACAGCAGGAGGTGCTTGATATCGCCAAGGCAGATGAAAAAGTCGCTTCGCAGATTCAGGGCTCTGAAATAGTCAAAGAGATTTATGTAAAGGGTAAACTTGTAAATATTGTTGTAAAATAGAAAAAAGCCGAAATTTTTGGTTGACTATTTATAACACATAATGTATAATAAACGAGTATCTATGTTGTTTTATAGAAATCTCCATTGAGGGAGGGAAGAAAAAGGAGCTAAATCAGAGTTAAAGAAAACGAATCTATCGACAGCGCTTTAAGAAGATTTAAAAGACAGACTTCAAGAGACGGTGTAATTCAAGAGGTTCGCAAAAGAGAGCACTATGAAAAGCCTTCTGTAAAAAGGAAGAAGAAGTCCGAGGCCGCTCGTAAGCGCAAGTATTAATTTTACATATCGGTATCGGGAGGGCGGCAATGGCCCGGCCGTATTTGTGTTTTTGCACGAAATGTGACAGAGGTTATTTTGAGAAAAGGTAAAAACTATATGCCCGAATATATCGTCGAAAGTATTCAGGATATAACCCCCGGATTTTTAAAAAATCTCGGTGCGAAGGGAATTCTTATCGATGTCGATAACACATTGGCATATGATAACCGCAAGGATATTTTTCCGGGCGTTCCCCGCTGGGTAGAACTTATGAAGGCGGCAGGGGTTAAAATTATTATTATGTCAAATTCCTTTAAGGTCAGGGTGTCGCCTGTGGCAAAGGCGCTTGATTTGCCTTATATGACTCGCTGTCACAAGCCTGCGGTGAAAAGTTATCTCAAAGCGGCACAGTTGCTGGGACTTTCACCCGATGAATGTATTATGGTGGGTGACCAAATGCTGACCGATATTCGCGGTGCCAACGAGAGCGGAATAAAGTCCGTCTATGTTATGCCGGTCGCTTTTGAAACGAATATTTTTTATAAGAATATTTTCAAAACAAGGCGCGCTAACGAGCGTAGGGTGATTATGCAGTATAATGAGGCGCATGGCACCGACTTCGATTTACCGCCGCAGATAAAGGCAGAAATGCGAAAGGAAGATTTGATTTGAAAATTTTAGTTTTAAACGGTGTCAATTTGAATATGACAGGGCTTCGCGAGCCGGGCATATACGGCAGCGAAACACTTGATATGATAAATGATTATATCCGCGAATATGCTGCCCAAAAGGGGATAGAAGCTGTCTCTTATACACATCTGACGCTGCCGACGATCTTACGCGTGT